>NZ_JBEOVJ010000062.1:0-50647 GCF_040295435.1 Streptomyces sp. NPDC002809 | reverse complement strand
CCCCACCTTAATAAAAACCCCACCCTAAAAACTCTAACCCAACCCCACCCAATACCTAAATCTCAATTCACCCCACCCCCAGGAGGGCCCGGACCGCGATCGCGGTCCGGGCCCTCCTGCGTGTCGTGCCCGCGGTCCGACTAGTCGGACGTCTTGCGGGCCGTGGAGAACGCGACCACGGCGGCGACGGCGAAGAAGACGAAGCTGAGCGCGTCGGAGTCTTCCTTCCACACCTCGTTCAGGTCGCTGAAGTGGTCGAAGAAGATCTCGGTGACCGAGAGCGGGAGCTGCTTGCTGATGATGATCGCTTCACCGAGCAGCTGGCCGAAGTAGACGCCGAGCAGTGCGAAGACACCGCTGATGACCGGCAGGGCGGGGTTGCGGCCGCCGAGCTTGCCGGCGGCGAAGCCGACGATGGCGCCGACGCCCACGGCCGCGTAACCGATCTCGTGCTTCGTGGCGCCGATGATCGCACCGTAGATGCCCGCCGCGACGAGTGCCGCGATGAACGCGACGAGGATGCCCAGGCCCACGTTGTTGCGTGCCGGTGCCACCGGAGCGAACGGGGCGCCGCCGCCGTACGGGGCGCCGCCGGGCTGCTGGCCCGCGAACGGGTTGCCGGTCGGGGCGCCGGGCTGGGGCTGGCCGGGCTGCGCGGCGTACGGGTTGCCGGGCTGGGGCTGGGCGTCGTACGGCTGGTTCGGCGGTGGTACGGGCGTGCTCATGTTGGGTTCCCCCTGGGACGTCTGCGCACGAGTGTGCGAGGAGTGACGCCGCAGGCTAGCAGCCGTCTCCGACATCGGCCCACAGAAATCCTTGGGGGAACTGCGGTCAGAGCCGGTGCGCGGCCCCCGCCGGGGTCGCGCCGCGGGTGTCGAGAAGGAGCTGTGCCTTCACCGCGAGGCCCTGGAGGTCGTACGTGCGGTGGTGCTGGAGCAGCACCGTCAGATCGGCACTGGAGGCCGCCTCGTACAGCGAATCGGCACGGGGGACCGGGAGTTCGCGTACGCGCCAGTCCAGGACGTGCGGATCGTGGTAGCCGATCTGGGCCCCCATGTCCATCAGCCGGGTGGCGATCTCGCGCGCGGGGGAGGCCTCCTGGTCGGCGAGGTCGGGCTTGTAGGTGACGCCGAGGAGGAGGACCCGGGCGCCTCGGACGGACTTCCCGTGCTCGTTGAGGAGGGTGGCGCAGCGCTGGATCACGTACTGCGGCATCCGGTCGTTGATCTCCTGGGCGAGCGAGACCATCCGCAGGGGGTGCCCGGGGGTGCGGCTGTTGTACGGGAGGCAGCCCGGGTCGACCGGCACGCCGTGGCCGCCGACGCCGGGTCCCGGGCGGAAGGGCTGGAAGCCGAAGGGCTTGGTCTCGGCGCACCGGATGACGTCCCACAGGTCGACTCCGAGATCGTGGCAGAGCACGGCCATCTCGTTGACCAGGGCGATGTTGACGTGCCGGAAGTTGGTCTCCAGGACCTTCGTCATCTCGGCCTCGCGGGGGCCCCGGGCGCGGACGACCTTGTCGGTGAGCCGGCTGTAGAAGGCGGCGGCCGACTCGGTGCAGGCGGGGGTGAGGCCACCGATGACCTTGGGGGTGTTGGCGTAGACGTGGGTGCGGTTGCCGGGGTCGAGGCGGGTGGGGGAGTGGGCCAGGTGGAAGTCGCGTCCGCCGCGCAGTCCCGAGCCCTCTTCGAGGAGGGGGAGCAGGAAGCCTTCGGTGGTGCCGGGCGGGACGGCCGACTCCAGCAGCACGGTGGTGTGCGGGCGCAGCCGGGCGGCCAGGGCGCGGGCGGCGGCGCCCACGCCGGTGAGGTCGAGGGTGCGGTCGGGGCCGAGGGGCGTGGGCGCGCAGATCACGGCGGTACGGACCCGGCCCAGCTCGGCCTGGTTGGTGGTGGGGCGGAATCCGCCGGAGAGCATCCGGCGGATGTCGGACGCGGTGAGCGATCCCTCGACAGGGGTGCGGCCCGCGGAGAGCTCCGCGAAGGCCCGGGGGTCGGTGTCGTAGCCGATGGTCTGGATACCGGCGGCGACGGCGGCTTGGGCGAGGGGCAGGCCGAGGTGACCGAGTCCGATGACGGCGAGGTCTGCAGGCACGTGGGTGGCCGTCCTTCCCTAAGACCATGAGGACAGAAAGCGCAACTGCTGGGGACAGTGCAATGTCAGACTAGGCGTAAATATGACCTATATGTCGCATTGTGTGACCCCAGTCGTCCGGGTGTTGTCCACAGGCGGTGGCTGAAGTCGCGGAGCGCGGACAGAATCGAGAGGTGGGCACGGGTACCCGACCCCGCGGTCGGACCGCATCCCCGTGCCGGACCACCCCGATCTACCGGGAGGCAGCAGTGAGGACAGCGACACTGGGACCCGCGGAACGCGCCGAGGCGCTCGCCGCGATGGCCGAGCGCGAACTGGACGTGCTGGTCGTGGGGGCGGGCGTGGTCGGCGCCGGGACGGCACTGGACGCGGTGACGAGAGGGCTCTCGACCGGACTGGTCGAGGCGCGCGACTGGGCGTCCGGCACGTCGAGCAGGTCGAGCAAGCTGATTCACGGCGGGCTGCGCTATCTGGAGATGCTCGACTTCGCGCTCGTCCGCGAGGCACTGAAGGAGCGCGGGCTGCTGCTGGAGCGCCTCGCCCCGCACCTGGTGAAGCCGGTGCCGTTCCTCTATCCGTTGCAGCACAAGGGCTGGGAGCGGCTGTACGCCGGTTCGGGCGTCGCGCTGTACGACGCGATGTCGGTGTCGTCCGGGCACGGCCGCGGACTGCCCGTGCACCGCCACCTCTCCCGCCGCCAGGCCCTGCGGGTCGCACCGGCGCTCAAGCGGGACGCACTGGTGGGGGCCCTGCAGTACTACGACGCCCAGATGGACGACGCCCGCTATGTGGCGACGCTGGTGCGCACCGCCGCCGGGTACGGCGCGCAGGTGGCGAACCACGCGCGGGTGACCGGTTTCCTCCGGGAGGGCGAGCGCGTCGTCGGCGCCCGGGTGGAGGACGTGGAGGCGGGCGGTGAGTACGAGGTCAGGGCCAAACAGGTGGTCAACGCCACCGGCGTCTGGACGGATGACACCCAGGCGCTGATCGGCGAGCGCGGCCAGTTCCACGTACGGGCCTCCAAGGGCATCCATCTGGTCGTCCCGAAGGACCGCATCCACTCCTCCACGGGCCTGATCCTGCGCACCGAGAAGTCGGTCCTCTTCGTCATCCCGTGGGGACGGCACTGGATCGTCGGGACGACGGACACCGACTGGGACCTGGACAAGGCGCATCCGGCGGCGTCCAGCGCGGACATCGACTATCTGCTCGAACACGTCAACTCGGTCCTGGCCACCCCGCTGACCAGGGACGACGTCCAGGGCGTCTACGCAGGGCTGCGTCCGCTGCTGGCCGGCGAGTCGGATGCGACCAGCAAGCTGTCGCGCGAGCACACGGTGGCGCACCCGCTGCCCGGCCTCGTCGTCGTCGCGGGCGGGAAGTACACCACGTACCGGGTGATGGCCAAGGACGCCGTCGACGAGGCGGTGCACGGCCTCGACCAGCGGGTCGCGGAGTGCGTCACGGAGGACATCCCGCTGCTGGGGGCCGAGGGCTACCGCGCCCTGTGGAACGCACGGGCCAGGATCGCCGCCAGGACCGGCCTCCACGTCGCCCGGGTGGAGCACCTGCTGAACCGGTACGGCTCCATGACCGAGGAGATCCTGGAGCTGATCGTCGCCGACCCGGTGATGGGCGAACCGCTGCCGTCCGCCGACGACTACCTGAAGGCCGAGATCGTGTACGCGGCCTCGCACGAGGGGGCCCGGCACCTAGACGACGTACTGACCCGGCGCACCCGGATCTCCATCGAGACCTTCGACCGGGGCACGCGCTCCGCCCGGCTGTGCGCGGAGCTGATGGCACGGGTGCTCGGCTGGGACGAGGGCCGGATCGATCGCGAGGTCGCGCACTACGAGAAGCGGGTGGAGGCGGAACGGGAGTCGCAGCGGCAGCCCGACGACCTGACCGCGGACGCGGCGCGGCTGGGAGCGCCGGACATCGTGCCCATCTAGGGCCTTTCGTTCGGATCGTGCCGGGCGCGCGGGTCGCTTGCCCCCTCGTCGCCCGCCGCCCGCCGCCCGTCCGTCCTGTCGCCCTGCCGGACTTCCGCCCCGCCCGACGGCCGCCTCCGTCGGGCGGGGCCGGGGCGTGGCCGCCGGAACTCCGGTGCTCACGCCATGGGTTCGAAGGCGGCGGTGGCGTTCCGGGGCAGGCCTTTGGGGCGGTACGTCAGGACGGGCCGGGAATGCGGCGGTTCGGACCGTCGCCCCGGACGGCCGGCCGTGGTAGGCAGGGGGTGCCCGGGTGGAATGTGGTTCCCTGGGCAGGGAACGGTGGGGGCGCGCGGCCATGGCACGGCGGCGCCGCGCGTACGGGCCCGGCAGGAAATCCCTTCCGCCGGCCACATCGTGACGGTCCCCGGACCCGGCACCAGGACCGGTCCAGGGGTGAGGGACAATGAACGCTCTGCCAGGGCGGGTTGATCGCAGAGGGGACGCATGTCGGAGGCGGAGCAGGCACGGGGGCCCCAACGGGACAAGGACGGACGTCTTCTCGCGGGGCGGTACCGGCTCGGGGAGGTGCTCGGCCGGGGCGGAATGGGCACGGTCCACCGCGCCGTCGACGAGACGCTGGGCCGCACGGTCGCGGTCAAGGAACTGCGGTTCCCCACGGCCATCGACGACGACGAGAAGCGCCGGCTCATCACGCGTACGCTGCGCGAGGCCAAGGCGATCGCCCGGATCCGCAACAACGGCGCGGTCACGGTCTACGACGTGGTCGACGAGGACGACCGGCCGTGGATCGTCATGGAACTCATCGAGGGCAAGTCGCTGGCCGAGGCGGTGCGCGAGGACGGCGTCCTGACGCCGAGACGGGCGGCCGAGGTCGGCCTCGCCATCCTCGACGTGCTGCGCTCGGCGCACCGCGAGGGCATCCTGCACCGCGACGTGAAGCCGTCCAACGTGCTGATCTCCGAGGACGGCCGGGTCGTGCTGACCGACTTCGGGATCGCCCAGGTCGAGGGTGACCCGTCGGTCACCTCCACCGGCATGCTCGTCGGCGCCCCCTCGTACATCTCCCCGGAACGGGCCCGCGGGCACAAGCCCGGGCCGCCGGCAGACCTGTGGTCGCTCGGCGGACTGCTGTACGCGAGCGTGGAGGGCTGCCCGCCGTACGACAAGGGGTCCGCGATCGCGACCCTGACCGCCGTGATGACCGAACCGCTGGACCCGCCGAAGAACGCGGGCCCGCTGGAGGAGGTCATCTACGGGCTGCTCGCCCGGGACCCCGAGCAGCGGCTCGACGACGCGGGCGCGCGCGCCCTGCTCAACGACGTCATCAACGCCCCGGAGCAGCCGGAGCTTCCGGTGCCGCCGCCGGCCGATGCCACCCAGGTGATGGCGCTCCCCAAGGACGTGGCCGACGCACCGCCCAAGGGTGCGCAGAAGTCCGGTGAGACGGGCGAGGGGACGCGCGACCGGCTGCGCGGAGCGCTGCGCTCCGCGCGGAACGCGAAGGCGGCGCCCGCCGCGGCCGCCGGCGCAGGTACTGTCGCGTCGGCCTCCGTACCGGCCCGGCCGGCCACGGCTCCCGCGAAGGCCACGGCCTCCCCTTCGGCTGCCGTACCGCCGCCGCGTCCGGCCACCTCGCCGGTCACTCCGCCCCGTGCCTCGCTCACGGACGTGGTGCCGCGCCGCACGCTGGCGATCATCGCGGCCGTCATCGTGCTCGCCGTGCTCGGCACGGTCCTCGCGCTCACGCTCGGCGGGGACGACAAGGGTTCCGACGACGCCGGCAAGTCCAAGGACGGCACGTCGGCCTCGGCCGGACCCGCTGCCTCCGCCGCTTCCGGCGGCTCCGCCGACACGGAACAGGGCAGCGGCAAGGAGCAGGGCAAGGACGAGGACACGAAGAGCGGCGGCGGCCAGGGCGAGGGCGCCGACGAGGGCACGGGGTCGGACGACGCCAAGGACAAGGAGTCGGACGACGCCCTGCCCGCCGGATTCCGGGCGGTCGAGAGCAAGCAGTTCCACTTCGCCATGGCGATGCCCGAGAACTTCCGTTTCGCCAAGACGGCCGGCGCCAACTCCGGTGCCATATACAACGTCAGCGGCGGCTTTCCCCGCATCCAGGTCGACTACACCGACTCGCCGGGCGGCGACGCCGCCGCCGCGTGGAAGGCCGCCAGGGCCGCCGTCGCGGCCACCAGCAACGGCTACCACCACCTCGGCATAGACGAGGTCCAGTACAACGGCTACCCGACCGTCGCCGACTGGCAGTTCGAGCGTACGCAGCAGGGGCAGCGGGTCCGGGTGATCAACCGGGGCTTCAAGGTCGACGGCGGCCACGGATACGCGATCATGATCAGTTGCAAGGCCGACGAGTGGGACGGCAAGGAGTGCCGGGCGCTGCGCAAGACCGCGTTCGACACGTTCAAGCCGCTCGACTGAGGCAAGCTGCCCGGCCGGGTTGCGCCGACCCTGCCGCGCGGCCGCCTCAGGCCACGTATTGTGAGAACCCGAAGACCGTACGCAGCCGAAACCACAAGTCAATTGCACCGTAAGTAACTGCAATTGAGGGTTTCGTGCGGTCTGCGTGACCGGGGGACAGCGCGCTCTGGGGAGGCGTCGTGGACGACTATGCGGGTCGGGTGCTTGCCGACCGCTACCGCCTTCCGCTGCCCCCGTCCGACGAGTACGAACTGGTCGAGACCCGGGCGTTCGACACTTATAGCGGCCAAGAGGTTCTGGTCCGTCAGGTGCCGTTGCCCGAGGTCGTGGACGCCGAGGTGCTCGATGCGGACGGGCTGCCCACGGCGGCGCGGCGGACGAGCGGGCGCACGGTGCGCCGGTCCACCGATCCGGCGGTCCGGCGAGCCATCGAGGCCGCCCAGGCGGCGGCCCAGGTGCCCGACCATCCCCGCCTGGACCAGGTCTTCGACGTGTTCGCCGAGGCCGGTTCGCTCTGGATCGTGAGTGAGCTGGTCGCGGCCCGGCCGCTCGCGGCCCTGCTCGCGGAGCACCCGCTCAACCCGTACCGGGCCGCCGAGATCGGCTCGGACGTCCTGACCGCGCTGCGCGTCCTGCACGCCCACGGCTGGACCCACCGCAACATCACCGTGCGCACGGTGCTCATCTGCGACGACGGACGGGTCGTGCTGACCGGCCTGGCGGCCGGCGCGGCGGAGGAGGCACTCTGCGGGTACGTGCCGGTGCCGCGCACCGACGACGACGGCGAGGGCGGCTACGGCGCCCCCGCGATCGAGTCGGGTCCCACGGGCCCGTACGCCCCGCCCGCGGTCGAGGCGGGCGGGGCCGACCCGTACGGCCTGCCGGGGGCGGAGCAGGGCGGCACCGATCCCTACGGCCCCTACGCGGGCGGGGCCGTAGGGATCGGTGCCGACTCCTACGGCCCGCCCGCGATCGAGCCCGGGCGCGCCGATCCGTACGGCCGGCCCGAGGTGCCCGGTTCCCGCGGGCCCGCGGGAATCGAGTCGGGGTCCGGGGACGGTCCTTCGCAGCCCTACGGAGCCGGCGAGCCGGAGTCCGTGCGCAGGCCGCCGCCCGCACCGCCCGCCACCGTGCCCGTCCCCGCCTCCGAGGCCGGCAGCGCCCAGGCGCGGGCCGCGCGGGCGGGCGCCATCGCCGCATACCGTGCGGGCGCCCGCGCCGCCGCCCGAGTCAGTGAGGAGGAGCGCCGGGCCGGTACGGACGAGGCGCAGGACACCGGCATCCTTCCGGTCCCGCGGCCCGCCCACCCGCAGCCGCCCCTCGCCCGGCCCGGCGTCCCGGCCGCGTACGACGCCCAGGACCTCTACGACGACGAGGATCCGTACGACGACGAGGATGACGGCTTCGAGAGCGGCGACTTCAACGGCAACCACGCCGTTGACGGCGACGACGGTGACGGCCAGGCGCCGCCCAGGCGGCTCCACCTGACCGGTTCCTGGGACGACGGCCCCGGCCGTGGACGCCCGGTGCCCGCCGGGGGCTCCAGCGAGGACGCCCTGCGCGCCGACTCCCGGCGGCAGGGCACCACCCCGGCCGTACGCCCGCAACTGCCCGCCACCACCGGCGAGACCGCTCCGGGCCGGTGGGACGAGATCGTCGCCGGCAACCAGGACCGGTCCGCGTACCGGGGCCCTGCCACCACCCTCGCCGCCGAGCGGGCCCGGCAGGCCCGGATCGCCGTCGTCGGCGCGGTCACCGAGCGCTGGGCGCCCGAGCAGGCCGGCCCGGTCCACGAGAACTGGCAGCTGGCACCGCCCATCGGGCCCTCCACCGACCTCTGGGCGCTGGGCGCCCTGCTCTACCGCGCCGTACAGGGCCACGCCCCGTATCCGGAGGAGAACGCCGCCGAGCTCGTCCAGATGGTCTGCGGCGAACCGCCCGCCTTCGCCGAGGAGTGCGGTCCGCTGCGGCCCGTCGTCGAGTCGCTGCTGCGGCAGGACCCCACCGAGCGCCCGGACTTCGAGGAGCTGCGCGGCTGGCTGCGCTCCCTCGTGCGGTCGGCGCCCGAGCCGGAGGCCGGTCTCGACGTCGTGACGCTGCCCTCCGCCGACGCCACCCGGCTGCCCGTCGTGCGCCGCCGGGGCGAGCTCGTCCGCAAGCGCCGCGGACGCCGCGGCGGGGCGGCGCACGGCCGGCACCGTCACACCAAGGAACGGCTGGAACCCGCGGAGCGGACCACGCTTCAGCCGCGCGAGCCCAGGAGCCCCAAGCCGCCCCGCGAGCCCAAGGGCCCGAAGGCGCTGCGCACCCCGCCCCGCCCGCAGCAGGAGGGGACGCGCACACCGCGCCGCCTCGGCCGGCTGCTGCTCGTCCTGATCCTGCTGGTCCTGGCCGCTGCGGTCGCGTACGCGGTGATGTTCATGCCCAAGTCCGGTACGGACTCCGGCGCCGGTGCCGACCCCTCCCGTACCCCGTCCGGAGCGCCCGAGCCCGGCTCCCGGGACTCCGGGGAGCCGTCACCCTCGGGTTCCGGCGCGCAGCAGCCGCAGACCAGCCGCTCCGCCGTCGCGGTCGCACCCGGCTACGCCCTGCGCAAGGACGCCGAGGGCTTCGAGGTCGGGACGCCCAAGGGCTGGCAGCGCAGCCCCGCCAACGCGAACCGTCAGATCCGTTACGGAAGCGACGGCTTCAGCCTGCTCGTCGTCCCCGGCCGCGACACGGTGAAGGCCAACGGCGCCGACCCGCTCGACTACCAGCGGGACAAGGAACCGGAGTTGAAGCCGTTCCGCGACTCCAGCTGGGCGTCGGCGAGCGGTCTGCGCCGGATCGACGTAGGCCGGCAGGCCATGGCGGAGGGCCAGTTCACCTGGCGGGAGGCCGGTGGCCGTGAGGTCTACGTCCGCAACCTGGTGATGGTCGTCGAGGGCCGCTACCACATCCTCCAGGTCGTCGGCCCCGAGGATCAGCGCGACAAGGTGACCGAGATCTACCAACAGGCCAGCGTCTCCTACCGCGTGACACAGTGAAGGCAGGCCGTACCGCGGCGGGCGGTCCGGCGGAGCGACAAGCATCACAGTGCGGTCTCGTGAGCGGTGCGAGGTTCCGTGGCCGTACTTCCTCTCCGTAACCTGTCATCCGAAGGAACGGGGCGGGGACACGTGGATCGATCACAGGGCACGGAAGCAGGACTGGTGCTGGCCGGGAGGTACCGGCTCGGCGAAGTCCTGGGACGCGGCGGAATGGGCAAGGTCTGGCGCGCCCATGACGAGGTGCTGCACCGCACCGTCGCCGTCAAGGAACTGACCGCCGGGCTGTACGTCGCCGAGGCGGACCGGGTGGTGCTGCACGCGCGCACCCAGAAGGAGGCCCGCGCCGCCGCCCGCATCACGCACCCCGGCGTGGTCACCGTCCATGACGTGATCGAGTACGACAACCGGCCGTGGATCGTCATGCAGTACGTCGACGGCCCGTCACTTGCCGACCGGATCAAGGAGTCCGGCGAGATGGAGCCGCGCGAGGCGGCCCGGATCGGGCTCCACGTGCTGGGCGCCCTGCGCGCAGCACACGCCGCCGGGGTGCTGCACCGCGATGTGAAGCCGGGCAACGTCCTGCTCGCGCGGGACGGCCAGGTGCTCCTGACCGACTTCGGGATCGCGGCGATAGAGGGCGACTCGACCATCACCAGGACCGGTGAACTGGTCGGCTCCATCGACTACCTGGCACCCGAGCGGGTCCGCGGCGGCGACCCGGGCCCCGCCTCCGACCTGTGGTCGCTGGGCGCGACGCTGTACACCGCGGTCGAGGGACGCTCGCCGTTCCGCCGCACCTCCCCGATATCCACGATGCAGGCCGTCGTCACCGAGGACCCGCCGGTACCCGGCAGGGCCGGGGCGCTCGCCCCCGTCATCACGGCGCTGCTCCGCAAGGAACCCGAGGACCGGCCGTCGGCCGCGGAGACGGAGCGGATGCTGCTGGAGGCCATGGAGGGGCGCGAGCCCCGGTCGGCCCAGGCGTACGTGCCCACGCAGCGGGTCCCCGAGGAGGTGCTGCGTTCCATGGGCGCCGACGGAACCTCCGGCGGCCCGGCCCCGCACGGCGGCACGGCCCGACTTCCCTACCCCGGGCCCGCCCCGGCCCCCGGCTCCGCGCCGGTCACCCGGCGCAGCCGCGGCCGGTGGCGTACGACGGTCGTGGTCATCGCCCTGGCGGCACTGGTGGGCGGCGGCGCGGGCATCGCCGCGATGCTGTACGCGAACCGCTCGGACGCGAACACCGGGGGCGGCGGCACGGCATCCCACGGCACCCGGTCGCCGGGGAAGGTCACCGCCACGACCACCCCCACACCGAAACCGACACCCACGCCGGACCCGGCGAAGGAAGGCGTGCCGGACGGCTGGCGGCGGGTGGAGGACCCCTCCGGGTTCAGCATCCTCATGCCGATCGGCTGGGAGCGCCGGGTGGAGGGCACCAACATCGACTACACCCCGGACGACGGTGTGCACTACCTCCGCGTCAGTGTGGACCCGGCACCCGACTTCGAGCACCCGTACACGCACATGCAGAACCTGGAGACGAGTCTGCGCGAGCGGCTGCCGGACTACCGGAGCCTGGAGATGAACAGCAACGTCTACCGTGACTGCCCCGGATCCATCTGGGAGTTCACCTGGACCGAGAAGGACGGCGCCGGACCGCGGCACGCCATCGACCAGATGTACTACGCGCGGGAGGGCGGCCCGGAGTACGCGCTGTACATGACGGGGCCGGAGGACGACTGGGACATCACCCGGGACCGGTTCAACACGATGCTTCGCAGCTGGCGCGCGCCGGCCGACGCCGGCTGATCCGGCGGGACGGGCAGGAGATTTCCGGGCGGCCGGACGAGGGGCTCAGGGTTCACTCCTCCTGAGCGGGGAGCGGAAGATAGCCCCTGATCAGCGGTTATTCAGCCAGTGATCACTGGCTCGATCGGCGGGGGCGTCGGAGGGCTGTTGTGGGGACTGTGAAAAGCTGTTACCCACGGGTACCCAAAGCATCCGGCTCGACGTACTCTCGCCCTCATGACGGACTCGCAGGCCTCCACGTCCACCTCCGCCGCGGTTGTCGGCACCAACCCGGTGGCCGCTGTGCCCGCGGGCGTGCGCACGGCCGCCGATGTCGTGACGCCCGAGGTGATCGCCCAGCTGACCCGCGGCGTCGTCGGCTCCGGCCGTACGGCCAACCACACCCCCTTCACCGGCGAGAAGCTGGCCGACCTGCCCGAGTCGACCCCCGAGGACGTGGGAGTCGCCTATGAGCGGGCTCGCGCCGCCCAGCCCGCCTGGGCCGCGACACCGGTGCGGGCCAGGGCCGCCGTGCTCCTGCGCTTCCACGACCTCGTCCTGGACCGTCAGTCGGAGGTCCTCGACCTCATCCAGCTGGAGACCGGCAAGGCCCGGCTGCACGCCCACGAGGAGGTGCAGGCGGTCGCCGTCGCCGCCCGGCACTACGGCCGCAAGGCCGGGGCGTATCTGAAGCCGAAGCGGCACACCGGTGTCGTACCGACCCTCACCAAGGTCACCGAGCTGCGCCAGCCCCGCGGTGTCGTCGGTCAGATCGCGCCGTGGAACTACCCGTTCGAGCTGTCCGTCGGCGACGCGCTGCCCGCGTTCGTCTCCGGCAACGCCGTGGTGATGAAGCCGGACACGGAGACCGCGCTGACCGCGCTGTGGGCCCGTGACCTGCTCATCGAGGCCGGGCTGCCGGCCGAGGTCTTCCAGGTCGTGCTCGGTGACGGCCCCGTCGTCGGCCCCGAGGTCGTCAAGCACGCCGACTACGTCTCGTTCACCGGCTCCACCCGCACCGGCCGCGAGGTCGCCCAGGGCGCCGCGGCCCGGCTCGTCGGCGTCTCGCTGGAGCTCGGCGGCAAGAACGCGATGCTGGTCCTGAAGGACGCCGACGTGGAGAAGGCCGCCGCCGGCGCCGTCCGCGCCTGCTTCTCGTCCGCCGGCCAGCTCTGCATCTCCATCGAGCGGCTGTACGTCCACGAGTCCGTCGCCGACGACTTCGTGGCCCGGTTCGCCGCCCGTACGAAGGCGATGCGGCTCGGCAACTCCCTCGCGTACGGAGCCGACATGGGCTCGCTCGTCGGCGAGCGCCAGCTGGAGACCGTCAGCAGGCACGTCGCCGAGGCCGTCGAGAAGGGCGCCAAGCTCGTGGCCGGCGGCGTCGCCCGCCCCGACATCGGCCCGCTGTTCTACGAGCCGACCATCCTCGACGGCGTCGAGGCCCCGATGGCCGTCTGCAGCGAGGAGACCTTCGGACCGGTCGTCTCCGTCTACCGCTTCAGCGACGAGGACGAGGTCATCGACCTGGCCAACGCCACCCCCTACGGCCTCAACTCGAGCGTCTGGACCAAGGACGGCAGGCGCGGTCACCAGGTCGCCGCCCGGCTGCGGACCGGCACGGTCAACATCAACGAGGGCTACGCCCCCGCGTACGGCAGCGTGCAGTCCCCGATGGGCGGCATGAAGGAATCCGGCCTCGGCCGCCGCCACGGCTCCGAGGGCATCCTCAAGTACACCGAGGCCCAGACCGTCGCCCAGCAGCGGCTGATCCCGCTCGCCCCGTCCTTCGGTATGGACGACGCGAAGCACGCGGCGTTCATGACCCGCAGCCTCAAGGCGATGAAGGCCTTCCGCCTGCGCTGACCGCCCCGCCCGTCCCCTTCCCGCCCAGGTTTCTCGTACCGCACCGAGGAGAGCCATGTCCCAGGTCAGCCCTGCCCGGAATCAGTCCTTGGACCCGGAAGGAGCCGATGACGACGCCGCGTACGACTACGACGTCCTGATCGTCGGTTCGGGCTTCGGCGGCGCGGTGTCGGCGCTGCGACTGACCGAGAAGGGGTACCGGGTCGGCGTCCTGGAGGCGGGCCGGCGGTTCACGCCCGGCACCCTGCCCAAGAACTCCTGGGACCTGAAGAACTACCTCTGGGCCCCCGCCCTCGGCCTCTTCGGCATCCAGCGCGTGCACCTGCTCGGCAAGGTGATGGTGCTGGCCGGTGCCGGGGTCGGCGGCGGGTCACTCAACTACGCCAACACGCTGTACGTGCCCCCGACGCCGTTCTTCGAGGACCGGCAGTGGGCGCACATCACCGACTGGCAGGACGAGCTGAAGCCGTACTACGACCAGGCCACGCGGATGCTCGGGGTCCGGCTCAACCCGACGATGACGCCCTCCGACGTCCATCTGAAGGCGACCGCCGAGGTCATGGGCGTCGGCGACACCTTCCACCTCGCCCCGGTCGGCGTCTTCTTCGGCGACGGCAAGGACGCGGACGGTACGGCGAGGGCGAAGCCCGGCGGCACGGTCGCCGACCCGTACTTCGGCGGCGCCGGCCCGGCCCGCAAGGCCTGCACGGAGTGCGGCGAGTGCATGACCGGCTGCCGGCACGGGGCGAAGAACACCCTCAACGAGAACTACCTCCACCTCGCCGAGAAGGCCGGAGCGGTCATCCACCCGATGACGTCCGTCGTCGCGATCACGGACGACCCGGAGGGCGGCTACCAGGTCTCGACCGTGCCGACCGACCGGCGAAGGAAGGCGGAGCCCACCGTGCTGCGCGCCCGCAAGGTGGTCGTCGCGGCGGGCACGTACGGCACCCAGACCCTGCTGCACACCATGAAGGACCAGGGGCTGCTGCCCCGTCTCTCGGCCCGCCTCGGCGAGCTGACCCGGACCAACTCCGAAGGCCTCGTCGGCGCGCAGACCTCCGACCGCCGCTACCGCAGGAAGCACGGCACCAAGGCCGACTTCACCAGGGGCGTGGCCATCACCTCGTCGATCCACCCCGACGAGAACACCCACATCGAGCCGGTCCGCTACGGCAAGGGATCCAACGCGATGGGCGGCATGACCATCCTCCAGGTCCCGTACGGCACCCACCGGGTGCTGGGCTGGATCGGCAGCATGGCCAGGCACCCGGCGCTCGCCGTGCGTTCGCTCTCCAACCGGCGCTGGTCGGAGCGGACCATCATCGGGCTCGTCATGCAGTCGCTGGACAACTCCCTGACCGCGTACCGCAAGCCCCGCGGCATCGGGAAGGGACTGCTCACCGCCCGCCAGGGCCACGGCGCGCCCAACCCGACGCAGATCGCCGAGGCGACGCAGAGCGCGACGCTGCTCGCCGCCGAGATCAACGGCTTCGCGGGCTCCAACATCGGGGAGCTGATGGGCACCCCGCTCACCGCGCACTTCCTCGGTGGCTGCCCGATCGGCGCGAGTGCCGAGGAGGGCGTCATCGACCCCTACCACCGGCTGTTCGGCCACCCGGGCATCTCGGTCGTCGACGGTTCCGCGGTCTCCGCCAACCTCGGCGTCAACCCGTCGCTGACGATCACCGCGCAGGCGGAGCGGGCCATGTCCTTCTGGCCCAACAAGGGCGAGCAGGACCCGCGCCCGGCGCCGGGCGAGGCGTACGAACGGCTGTCGGCGGTCGAACCGCAGGCGCCGGCCGTTCCGAAGGAGGCGTTCGGCGCGCTGAGGCTGCCGTTCCTGGGGATGCCGGCGGTGCCGCCGAAGAGGAGCACGAAGGCCGAGTAGGGCGGACCGGCCGGGCCGGACCGGTCCGGACAGCAGAAGGGGCTGCACCCCCCTCCGAGTGCAGCCCCTCACGCTCTACCGGTGAAGCCGTGTTACGGATGTGACCGGTGGTTCCGCATGAATGACCCCCAGGACGCCCTGATGGTTGTCCCCGGGACGACGACATTCCGGTGTGAGGTCGGTCACGCCCCGCGACGTGCCCGATTCGTGATCGGAACGCACGCAACTATTCCCGCACGCCCCTGGTCGTACCCATGTCGCTGTCACAGCGGTCACACAGCTCCCGACGACCCAAGGGCCCGAGATGAGAAGCACGACCCCGAGAGCCACTCTCCGTCGCGTCACCGGAGGTTTCGCCGCTGTCGGCCTGCTGGCCGCCGTCGCTCTCGCCCTGAACACGCCGGCGCAGGCCGCGGCCCCCGAGTTCACTCTCGGAGGCCCCGCCGAGACCGCGCTGCACCCGTACCCGGCCACGGGAGCCCCGCAGAAGGCGACCCTCGGCTTCACGGTCGACAACCCGTCCGTGGACGAGGAGAACGGGACCTTCGCCGACGAGTACACCGTGCGCTTCGACCTCAGCGGGATCGCCGGTGTCGCGGACGTGTCGTTCAGCAAGGAAGGCAGCGCCGACTGCCGGACCACCGGGACGACCGCTGTCTGCACCGACTGGGGCATCTTCCCCGGCCTGAGCACCTTCGCCGACCTCGAGCTCACCGCGGCGAAGGGCAGCGAGGACGGTGACGCCGGGACCATCGAGGTCACCGCGGAAGCGCAGGGAATCACCTTCCGGTCCTTCTCCGCCCACGTCGGCATCGGTGGCCCCGACCTGTCGATGAAGCGCCTCCCGTTCAAGACGAAGCTCAAGCCCGGCGACAGCCAGCCGGTGCCCGTCACCTTCACCAACAACGGCACCCGCGCGGCCGAGGGCGTCCTGCTCACCCTGCGGCACACCCGCGGCATGGCGTTCACCGAGCGGTACCGGAACTGCGAGTACAGCGAGGCCGAGCTGGGCATGGGAAGCCCCGGCGCCTGGACCACCGCCCTGTGCTCCTTCGACGGCAGCTACGAGCCGGGCGCCACGTACACGCTGGCCGAGCCGCCCAGCATCAAGGCCACCACGCGCGCCTTCTACGACTCCTTCGTCTACGGCATCACGGAGGACGGCTCCGCCGCCCGCACCGCGGAGCGCGCCGGTGCGCGGTACAGCTCCGGCGAGGGCGCCGCGCTGACCCTCCGCGAGGCCCCGACGACGCGCTCGGCGGACCTGGAGCCGGGCGACAACCAGCAGGACGTCGACTTCCGGACCACCAACAGCGCCGACTTCGCGGCGTACGGGGCACGGGCCGGGGGCGCCGCGGGCGACTCGGTCGACGTGACGGTCGGATTCCGTAACCGGGGGCCGGCCTGGATCGGGTACATCCGCTCCGGCGAGGACGTCGCCACGGTGGACGTCACGGTGCCCGAGGGCGCCACGGTCGTCGGCAAGCCCTCGTCCTGCCGCGGTGTGACCGCGGACGGTGCGTACCGCGAGAACCAGAAGGCCGCCCCGCGCTACTTCTGCTCCACGCCGATGTCCGTCCGCGAGGACGCCGACTTCGCCCTTCCCTTCAAGCTGAAGATCGACAAGGTGGTCGCGGGGGCGTCCGGCAAGGTGCTGGTCCGCAACACCCACCTCGCCGCCCCCGCCCTGCCCTTCGACCCGAAGCCCGCCAACAACACCGCGTCCCTGGTGCTGAACGGCAAGGGCCCGGGCTCGGGCGGCAGCAGCGGCGCCGCCACCGGCGGAGGTGCCCCGGGCCAGGGTGGACCGGCCGCCACCGGAGGCTCCTCGGGCAGCGGCGGAACGGCCGGCGGCTCCGGCGGTCCGGCCGGCTCGTCCTCGACCGGCACCACCACAGGCAGCGGCTCCGGCAGTGGCGGTGCCACCGGAGGCGCTCTCGCCTCCACCGGCTCCACCTCGCTGATGACGGGCGGCGCGGCTCTCGTCGCCCTGGCCGCGGGTGGTGTCCTCTGCACGGTGTCCCGCCGCCGTCGCGTGACCCGCTGAAACCCGGTCCGTACACCTGCCCCCCGAGGGCCGGTGTTCCGGACGGAGAACGGCCGGCTCCGGGCGTCCCCGGAGCCGGCCGTTCGTGAAGAGACCGGCGAGCGGTCCCTCCGAGTGACCGGGCTGCTGTCCCCTGCCGACCGGTCACGCACGCCGGTGCGCGGTCCCACGGCGTACGTGCAGTACGCCACACGCCCCGGCGGAGCCACGCGTGGTTTCCTCTTCCCGAAGCCGCCCCTGGCTGGCACGGACACCGGGACCAACGAAGCCGTGCGGGGCCCGGTCACGCGCCGTACGGGTGAGAGTCCGCCCGAACTGGGATACGCCCGTACAGCCCTGCCGGCCCTTGGGGCGCCCGACCTGCGGTGCGTCACACGCGGCCGCGGCACAGCTCCAGCAGGGTCATCGCGAGGGAGGTGCCGGGCTTGCCCAGCGCGTCCCGGTACTGGCCCAGGATCTCCATCTCGCGGGAGAGGTTGACCCTGCGGCCGCCGGACGTGATCCGGGCCTCCTGGATGACGGTGGAGACCGCCATCCGTTCCTGGACGAGGCCGATGATCCGGTCGTCGAGGGCGTCGATGCGCCCCCGGGCGTCCGCGATCAGGGACGCGGCCTCGTCGGTGTGCGCGCCGGTCACCTCGGTGGGGGTCTTGGCGGGGGCGGCGGGCTTGGCGGTTGCGGTGCTGCTCATGGCGGGTCTCCCGGTGGGGTGCGGCTCCCCGGGGCCGACCGGGCCCGGAACGCCAGAACGCCCCGGGCCTGTCGGCCCGGGGCGCCTGGAACGTTGCTTGTCAGTTGCTCAAGCAGCACGACCATGGCAGCCGGCGGGCCGGGTGCCATAGGTAAAGACGAAGGTCGTGTGCTGACGCATGGGGGACAGTATGGCCGCCGGTGGCGGGCCCGGTCCAACGCCCGGCCCGGATGATGAGACGGCCGCGTTTCCGTGCCCCCGTCGCCCCGGGGCCACGCGGGACGCCCACAGCCGCCGTATCCGGTGTGACGCGGGACGCCCCCCGCCCGCCGTATCCGGTGTGACGCGGGACGCCCCCCGCCCGCCGTAACCGGTGCGACGAGGTACGCCCCCCGGCCGCCGTATCCGGTGCGACGAGGTACGCCCCCCGGCCGCCGTATCCCGTGCGACGAGGTACGCCCCCCGGCCGCCGTATCCGGTGCGACGAGGTACGCCCCCGCCCGCCGGTAGAATCGGAAGAACCGACCCCCTCTCCACCGCCGGAAGGCCGCCCCGTGCCAGCAGCACCCCCCGCCGCCCCCGACACCACCACCGACGTGGTCCTCGTTGTCGACTTCGGCGCGCAGTACGCCCAGCTCATCGCCCGACGGGTCCGTGAGGCCCGGGTCTACAGCGAGATCGTGCCGTCCACGATGCCGGTGGCCGAGATGCTGGCCAAGAACCCCCGGGCGATCATCCTGTCCGGCGGGCCCTCCTCGGTGTACGCCGAGGGCGCGCCCTCGCTCGACCGCGCGCTGTTCGAGGCCGGGGTCCCCGTCTTCGGCATGTGCTACGGCTTCCAGCTGATGGCGACCACGCTCGGCGGCACCGTCGACGACAACGGTGCCCGGGAGTACGGCCGCACCGCGCTCACCGTCTCCAAGAGCGGCTCCACCCTCTTCGAGGGCACCCCGGACGAGCAGTCGGTGTGGATGTCGCACGGCGACGCCTGCTCCGCCGCCCCCGAGGGCTTCACCGTCACCGCGTCCACGGACGTCGTCCCGGTCGCCGCCTTCGAGAACGACGAGAAGAAGCTCTACGGCGTCCAGTACCACCCCGAGGTCCTGCACTCCACGCACGGCCAGCAGGTCCTGGAGCACTTCCTCTACCGCGGCGCCGGCATCGAGCCGAACTGGACGACGACCAATGTCGTCGAGGAGCAGATCGCCCTGATCCGCGAGCAGGTCGGCACCAAGCGCGCCATCTGCGGCCTGTCCGGCGGAGTGGACTCGGCGGTCGCCGCCGCCCTCGTGCAGAAGGCCATCGGCTCCCAGCTGACCTGTGTGTACGTCGACCACGGACTGATGCGCAAGGGCGAGACCGCGCAGGTCGAGAAGGACTTCGTCGCCGCGACCGGGGCGAAGCTGAAGGTCGTCGACGCGGAGAAGCGCTTCCTCGACGCCCTGGCCGGCGTGTCCGACCCGGAGCAGAAGCGGAAGATCATCGGCCGCGAGTTCATCCGCGTCTTCGAGCAGGCCCAGCTGGAGATCCTCCAGGAGGACGGCCCCGAGGTCGCCTTCCTCGTGCAGGGCACGCTCTACCCCGATGTCGTCGAGTCCGGTGGCGGCACCGGCACCGCGAACATCAAGTCGCACCACAACGTGGGCGGGCTGCCCGACGACATCGAGTTCCAGCTCGTCGAGCCGCTGCGCCAGCTGTTCAAGGACGAGGTCCGGATGGTCGGCCAGGAGCTCGGCCTGCCGGAGGAGATCGTCCAGCGCCAGCCCTTCCCCGGCCCCGGCCTCGGCATCCGGATCGTCGGAGAGGTCACCAAGGAGCGGCTCGACCTGCTCCGCGAGGCCGACGCCATCGCCCGCGAGGAGCTGACGGCGGCCGGCCTGGACCGTGACATCTGGCAGTGCCCGGTGGTCCTGCTCGCGGACGTCCGCAGCGTCGGCGTCCAGGGCGACGGCCGCACCTACGGTCACCCGATCGTGCTGCGCCCGGTCTCCTCCGAGGACGCCATGACGGCGGACTGGTCGCGGCTGCCGTACGAGACCCTCGCCAAGATCTCCACCCGCATCACCAACGAGGTCGCCGACGTCAACCGCGTCGTGCTCGACGTGACGAGCAAGCCCCCGGGCACCATCGAGTGGGAGTAATCCTCCCCCTCACCCCTCGCGCCGATGCCGTCGTCCGTTCCCACGGGCGGCGGCATCGCCGTGTCCCCGGCTCCGAATCGATGGCCGATACCTCTGGCCACCTGCGGCGACCGGCGGTAACTTCCGATCCCGTACGCCTGATCCCGTACGCCCGGGAGTCCTGAGGAGTCGCCATGCCCGAGCCCATACCCGTACCCGTGGACCAGCTCCGTTTCGCCATGCCGCCCGTCCACGCCTCCGTGGAGGAGGAGCGCGCCCATCGCAAGGAACGCCTGGCAGGGGCGCTGCGCCTGTTCGGGGAGTACGGGTACGAGGACGGTGTCTCCGGACACATCACGGCGCGCGACCCGGAGTTCGGCGACTGCTACTGGGTCAACCCCTTCGGTGCCCCCTTCGACGGGCTGCGGCCGGACGAGCTGATCCTGGTGAACGGTGAGGGCCAGGTCGTCGAGGGGAGCCGGCACGTCAACCAGGCGGCGTTCGCCGTCCACGCGCAGGTGCACAGGGCCCGCCCCGACGTCGTCGCGGTCGCGCACACCCACTCCGTGCACGGCAGGGCGCTGGCCGCGCTGGGGGAACTCGTCGAGCCGATCACCCAGGAGTCCTGCGCCTTCTACGAGGACCACGCGCTGTACGACGCGTACACCGGGGTCGTCGTGGACGAGGACGAGGGGCGCCGGATCGCGGCCGCGCTCGGGGCGCGCAAGGCCATCGTGCTGCGCAACCACGGGCTGCTGACCGTGGGCGACTCGGTGGACGCGGCCGCCTGGTGGTTCCTCGCGCTGGAGCGGTCCTGCCAGGTGCAGCTGGCGGCGCGGGCGGCCGGGAAGCCGGTGCTGATCGAGCACCGGGACGCGGTCACCACCCGCGAACAGCTCGGCAGCGACCTGGTCGCCTGGATCAACTACCAGCCGCTGTGGAGCCGGATCTCTCGAACATTCTGACGATCCCACCCGCCCGGTGTGCCCCGATGCGGGAACCTCCCGCACCGTACGGCACAATTCGCAGCAATCACAGTCGAGTTGGGTTGACCAGCGGCTGTACCGGGGCGGGAAAGGGCGGCGTTCTCCGTGGCGTTGGACGAGGCGAGACAGAGCACGCACGGCGGTGGCTGCACGTGTGGCGACTGCCCGCACGGAGCACGCCAGGGGCACCGGCGCGCGGTGGCCGCCTTCCTGGCCAAACGGGACGAACTCGCCGCGGGCCAGGGGCTTCCCGCCGGAGTCGCCCAGTCTCCCTCCGCGACCAGGCAGTGGGTCTCGGACGAGCTGACCCAGTCCGCGCGCGCTGTCGCCGACCGCGGCCGTGAGGCGGGTGACGCCTGGCTGTACAGGGTGTGGCAGCGCACCCTGGTCATCGTCTGGGGCGCCGTCGCCGTACTGGCCGTCTCCGAGGCCGCCACCGCCATCGGGGCCGGCTGGACCCACGCCCGCACCGCCGGCCTGCTCGCCGGACTCGTCACCGCGGGGCTGCTCACCGCGGCCGCGCATGTCCACCGGGCGCGCGGCGGCCTCCTCGCCCCGCTGATCGGCGAGGACAACCGGCTCTCGACCTCCCGTGCGGTCGCCGCGTCCTGGGTGCTGCTAGCCGTCTTCTCCGTACTCGTCCTCGCCCTGCAGCTCGCGGGAGCCTCCGGCCACGCACAGCGCGACGCGCTGATCGAGGGCCTGGACCTGGCGCGCGGCGCCGGGGTGGTGACCGTGCTGGCGCTGGTGTGCGCCATCGCGGTGGTCGTCCGGCGGGTGGTGAGCGTACGGGTGCTGTCCGGGCGGCTGCAGAAGCTGCGGGCGGACCGGCCGCGCGCCGCCGACCTGCTGACCGACGACTCGGGGCGCGGCGGATTCACCGATGTGCAGTACGTGCTGGTGTCCACCGTCGCCGTCGTCTTCGCCGCGGTCCGGCTCGCCCGCCGGCCCGAGCAGCTGCCCGATCTGCCGTGGGGGCTCGCCCTGCTGGTGGCCGTCTCGGCGGCCACCTACTTCGCCGGGAAGTACACGGAGGGCGGCCGGCCCGTGGTGCTGTCCGTGATCCGGGCCCGTGAGGCGGGCGACCTGGACGCGCCGATCCGTACCGGCGACGACATCGAGATCCGCGGCGCGGGGTTCGTGCCGCCCGGCGCCGGGGCCCCGGACCGGCTGGCCCGCATGGTCGTGCGGATCGGTGCCGTCCACGTACACGTCCCGATGGTCCCGGTCACCGGTGGCTTCGCCAACCCGACCGACACCGTGCTGACCGTGCCGGTGCCGGTGGAGGTGGAGCCGGGGGTGGTCGAGGTGCAGGTGGTGACCGCGTCCGGGGCGGAGTCGAACCGCGTCGCGATCGATGTGACCGACTGACCCGGGCGGCCGGGCCGCCGCGGTAGCGACTCGCGATGAACCCGACCGCGCACCTGGTGAGCCGGGCGTTCGGGGCGTACGTATGGTCTGGTGACGGATCGAACGGTCCGGCGAGGGTCGAACGGCTCTGTTGGCGGACCCGGTGGTCCGGCGGCGGAGGCTTCGAAAGGCGGGAGAACCATGCACGGGTACGGCACGAACGGGCGCGGTCTGGGCGAGGCCAGGAGCCTGGGGGAGCTGGCGCGGGAGCACGCACTGCTGCCCTTGCGGATCTTCCTCGGGGTCACCTTCATCTACGCCGCGCTCGACAAACTGACCGACAGCGCCTTCTTCCACGCCACGGGAACCGGTTCGATCGGCGAGCAGATGACGGCCGTCCGCGACTCCGCCGCGATCCCGGCCCTCGTCGACCTCGCGCTGAAGAGCCCGTCCGGCTTCGGGTACGCCATCGCCTTCGGTGAACTCGCCGTCGGCATCGGCACGCTGCTGGGCCTGTGGACGAGGATCGCGGCGCTCGGCGGGGCGCTGATCTCGCTCAGCCTGTGGCTCACCGTCAGCTGGCAGGTCTCGCCGTACTACCTCGGCAACGACCTGATCTACCTCATGGCCTGGCTGCCGCTGCTGCTCGGCGGGGCCGCGTCGTTCTCCGTGGACGCCTTCCGCGCGACACGGCGGCGCCGGATCCGGTAGGCGATCCACGTCACGGTGGCGGCCAGCCACAGGCCGCCCACGAAGAGCGGGACGAAGAAGGCCCACGGGGCGTTCCACAGGTCCGCCGCGTCGGCCGCGTAGCCACCGGCCAGCACCAGCATGACCACGCCCGCCACGGCCCGTCCGGGCCGGAACTCATGACGCAGCACGGGTGACCTCCACCTGTCCGATGCCGACTTCCAGATCGAGCTCGACCGTCCCGGCCGGCTTGCTGCCCTCGGCCGGCGGCAGCGTCCGGTGCTCGTTCTCCGAGAGACGGATGTCCACA
Organism: Streptomyces sp. NPDC002809; assembly: GCF_040295435.1. Taxonomy (NCBI): domain Bacteria; kingdom Bacillati; phylum Actinomycetota; class Actinomycetes; order Kitasatosporales; family Streptomycetaceae; genus Streptomyces; species Streptomyces sp. NPDC002809. The sequence continues at coordinate 27,388 of NZ_JBEOVJ010000062.1, read as the reverse complement.
TCGCCCTGGCGCCGGTCGGCCGGCAGCGTGATGTCGCCGAGGCCGGCCCGCGCGTTCACCTTCACGGTGACCGCCCTGGGCACCCGCACGACGATCCGGCCCGCGCCGAGCCCCACCTCGGTCCTGACCGTGTCACCCGCGGGCACGGCGACCCGGGTGAGGTCCAGCTTCGCCTCCCCGGAGCCCAGTTGGTACCGCGACTGCACCGCGGCGGCCGACGCGGGCCGCCACTCCTTTCGCGCCCAGTCGGTGGTGATGTCCTTGGGCATGGCCGACGCGCCCGCGAGCAGGCCGGCCGTGATCATCGCCAGCAGGAGCGTGCCGAAACCGGTCCGGCCGGCGAAGGCGCTGATCAGCATCCCCAGCCCGAGGACCGCGAGCGCGGCGGCCAGCCCGATCTGCAGACTCGTACCGAGCGGGTGGGAGTCCCAGCTCAGGCCCGTGCCCAGACCGCCCGCGATCATCGCGTTGACGAAGACGGCGCCGCCGATCGGCCGCGGCCCCCGGACCTCCCGCGACCGCTGCGGCGGGAGGAACGGGGCGTTGGCCGTCGCCCGGGGCGCACCCTCCGCCCGGCCGTCGAGAACGGCGTCCGGCGGTCCCCACAGATAGCCCGCACCGGCCGGCCCCGTGGTCCCGTCCTTGACGATCGGGTCGCGCCACCAGGACGGGCCGGACGGCGTCGGCGGCGCCTTCACCTCGGGCGGCGCGTCCGACACCGCCCGCTCGGCCGCCGGATGCGCCCGCTCCTGTGGATCGGCCGTCCTGCGGTGCTGCGTCCAGACGGTGAAACCGATGACCGCGAGCGAGAGCATCGCGGAGAACGCCAGCGTGCCGCTGTTGCCCAGCATGGACAGGAACAGACCGCAGCCGATCAGCGCGCACAACGCCGCGATCAGCGACGCCCCCTCGACCCGGCCCGACAGCAGCCGGCGCGCCTCGTTCTCCTCCTCGCCCTCCAGCGGGATCAGCAGCCATGCGAAGCCGTAGAAGATCAGTCCGATGCCGCCGGTCACGGAGAGCACGCCGAGCACGATCCGGAAGATCACCGGATCGACGTTGCAGTACCGGCCGAGCCCGCCGCACACCCCGGCCACCACCTTCTGCCGCGCGACGCGGTGCAGCTGCGGTACGGGCCCGGGGGGCGGTACGACGCCGGGCGGCGCGTCCTGGGGAACGGTCATGGCTCCATGGTGACGGGCGCCGGCCCCTTCCGGCACCCGCCCCGACCCTGGCCCGTCCCTGATATTGGCCCGGCCGACCCTGAGGTGCCCGTGCCGCATTCCGCCGGTCTCAGGGTAGATGTGGGGGCCGACCCTGATGCCCTCACCCGCACGGACGTGTGACGATCAGGTCATGCCAGCCGCCACGCCCCGAGCCGCAAGCTCCCGCACCCCCGACCTGGAGGAGCCGCCCCAGCGCAAGCTGTACCGCAGCGCCGACGGACGGCTGCTCGGCGGCGTCGCACGCGGTCTCGCCGGACACCTCGGGCTGCCGGTCGCCTGGGTGCGGTTCGTCTTCCTCGGGCTCTTCCTCGCGGACGGCCTCGGCGCGCTCCTGTACGCCGTGTTCTGGATCGTGGTGCCGCTCGGCGTCGGCGGCGTGGACGGCCCGCGGTCCGTCTTCGAGACCGCCCCCGACGGCACCCGCCGGCTCCGCAAACCCGACAAGGGCCAGGTCTTCGCCCTCATCGCGCTGCTCATCGGCGCCCTGATCTTCGTCGGCAACGTCGACATGGGCAGCAATGCCGACCGCTACATCTGGCCCACCCTGCTGATCGGCGCCGGCTCCGTCCTGGTGTGGCGCCAGGCCGACAACGCCCGCCGCGCCCGCTGGATGGAGGTCGGCAGCCGCCGCCGCGTCCTGCACCTGGCCCGCGGCCTGGCCGGCGTCGCGCTGGTCGGCCTGGGCCTGGCCGGTTTCATGGTCGTACGCGGCTCCGCCGCCCAGCTCGGCAACGTCCTCACCGCGGCCATCGCCGTCCTCACCGGCATCGCCCTGCTCGCCGGCCCCTATCTCGTCCGGATGACCCAGGACCTCTCCGAGGAACGCCTGATGCGCATCAGGGCCCAGGAACGCGCCGAGGTCGCCGCCCACGTCCACGACTCGGTGCTGCACACCCTCACCCTGATCCAGCGCAACGCCGAGGACCCGGGCGAGGTCCGCAGACTGGCCCGGGCCCAGGAACGCGAGCTCCGCAACTGGCTCTACAACCCCGAGGGCACCGGCAAGGACGAGGACGACGAGCCCGAGACCCTGGCCGAGGCCGTCAAACGCGCCGCCGCCGAGGTCGAGGACAAACACGGCGTCCCGCTGGAGGTCGTCGTCGTCGGCGACTGCCCGCTCGACGAGAAGCTGACCGCACAGATGCAGGCCGCACGCGAGGCGATGGTCAACGCCGCCAAGTACGGTGGCGAGGGCGGCGCCGTGCAGGTCTACGCGGAGGTCGAGGGCCGCACGGTCTTCGTCTCGGTGCGCGACCGGGGTCCGGGATTCGACCTGGATTCCGTACCGGGGGACAGAATGGGCGTACGAGAATCAATCATCGGCCGGATGCAGCGCAACGGCGGTACCGCACGGCTGCGTTCGGTGCCCGGCGGGGGCACGGAAGTCGAGCTGGAGATGGAGAGGACGAGCGATGAACGGGACCACTGAGGCGACCGGGGGCCACGAGGGCCCGGAGCGCCGGGTACGAGTCGTGCTCGTCGACGACCACCGGATGTTCCGCACCGGCGTACAGGCCGAGATCGGCCGCACCGAGGAGACCGGCGTCGAGGTCGTCGGCGAGGCCGCCGACGTCGACCAGGCGGTCACCGTCATCACGGCGACCCGCCCCGAGGTCGTCCTCCTGGACGTCCATCTCCCGGGCGGCGGCGGCGTCGAGGTGCTGCGCCGCTGCGCCCCGTTCATGGGCGCCGTCGAGAACCCGGTGCGCTTCCTGGCGCTGTCCGTCTCGGACGCAGCCGAGGACGTCATCGGTGTCATCCGCGGCGGCGCCCGCGGCTATGTCACCAAGACCATCACCGGCGCCGACCTGGTCGACTCGGTCTTCCGGGTCCAGGACGGCGACGCGGTGTTCTCGCCCCGGCTGGCCGGCTTCGTCCTCGACGCCTTCGCCTCAACGGACGCGCCCCCGGTCGACGAGGACCTCGACCGGCTGACCCAGCGCGAGCGCGAGGTGCTGCGGCTGATCGCCCGCGGATACGCGTACAAGGAGATCGCCAAGCAGCTGTTCATCTCGGTGAAGACGGTCGAGTCGCACGTCTCGGCGGTGCTGCGCAAGCTCCAGCTCTCCAACCGGCACGAGCTGACCCGCTGGGCGACGGCCCGCCGGCTGGTCTGAGACCGGCGGGCCCGTCGGGCGGCCGAGCCGCAGCTCAGCCGGCCGGGCGTTCGGGGTCGAGCGAGATGTTCAGCTTCTCGCCGATCCGGCGGTAGCCGATGGCCGCGTAGATCCGCTCCACCTCGGAGTCGCCCGGCTCCAGCCACACCACCCGGCAGCCCCGCGCGAACGCCGTCTCCGTCAGATGGACGGAGAGCGCGGCCCCGATGCCGCGGCGGCGGAAGTCCGCCCCGACCGCGAGACCCGCCAGCTCGCTGAGACCGTCGACCGGGACCGAGCAGCCGCCCGCGCCCGCCGGTGTGCCCCCGACGGTCGCGAGGGCGGCGACCCCGCCGTCCGTCGCGGCGGTGCGCAGCCACTGGGCGGTACCGGCCTCGGGCTCGCCCGTCCCGCCGTAGCCCAGGTGCTGGACGAGGGCCGCGGCGTCGAACTCCGCGTCGGTGGCGGGCTCCGCCATCACCAGGCCGTCCACCGGCTTCGGCGGCAGCAGATTGCCGGGCGCGCAGGCCAGGAGCGGGGCGCGGTTCTCCACGGTGAACCCGGCGGCCAGCAGTGCGGGTTCGACGGCCGGCGCCCAGGTGGGCAGGAACTCCAGGCGCGGCATCCGGTCCAGCCCGCGAAACGCCGCGACCAGGGCGTCGAGTTCGGCGGGCGCCGGCTCGGCTCCCTGGTCGGGGATCGCGTAATTGGCGTACTTGAGGGACCAGTTCGGGTTGTAGCGGATCACGAACGGGCCGACCCGGACATGGTCCGGGGAGCGGAGCGTGAGCGTACGGGCATGGTTCTGGACGTCTGCGTCCATGGGCATGTGCGGTTGTCCTTCTGGCCGTTCGGGTCGGAAGCCGGGAGCTTAGCCCGACCGGCACCCGGGGCGGCGCCGGGCTCATGCCACCCGGGTCGCTCCCGCGAAGGGCATCTGGTCGATCGGTGCGACGCGGACCGGGGCTCCCGGGCGCGGTGCGTGGATCATCTGGCCGTTGCCGATGTAGAGGCCGACGTGGGTGATGCCCGAGTAGAAGAACACCAGGTCCCCAGGAGCGAGTTCGGAACGTGAGACGCGCTTGCCCGCGTTGATCTGGGTGTACGTGGTCCGGGGGAGCGAGAGGCCGGCGGAGCGGTAGGCGGCCTGGGTGAGGCCGGAGCAGTCGAACGAGGAGGGGCCGGTGGCGCCCCACACGTACGGCTTGCCGAGCGCGGTGTACGCGAAGGCGACAGCTTCCGCGGCGCGGGCGTTGGGTGCCCGGACCGCGCCGCGCGGGGCGCTGCGGTCGGCGTGGGCGTCGCCGCGGCCGCCCTCGGAGGCGTCGTAGGAGGCGCGCTCGGCGGGGGAGAGGCGGGCCAGCAGCTGCCGGGCCTCGGCGAGTTTGGTGCGGACCGTCGCCTTGTGCTTCCGCAGGGCGGCCTGGCGGGCGGCGAGCTCGGTCAGCCGGCCGGCGGCCTCGGCGCGGACCTGGGCCACGTCCGCGACCTGGCGCTGCACGGCACGGACCTCGGTGGCGCGCCGCTCGCCGGCCCGGTCCACGTACGAGGCGCGCCGGAGGTACTGGTCGGGGTCCGAGGAGAGCGCCAACTGCACGGCGGGGTCGATGCCCCCGGAGCGGTACTGCGCGGCGGCGTACGAACCCAGCGCGTCGCGCGCGGCGTTGAGCCGGTCGGTCCTGCGGGCGGCCTCGTCGCGCAGGGCGTCCACGGACTTGGCGGTGGCGGCCGCCTTCACCTTCGCGCCGTTGTACTGCTCCGTGGCGACCTCCGCCTCCCGGTACAGCCGGTCCACCTCGGCCTTCACCTGCGCGGGGGTCGGCGCCGGATCGGCGTGCGCGGATCCCGGCAACGCGGCGGCGGTCGCGGCCCCGGCGAGGGCGAGCGTCGCTGCGGTGCGGGCAGCAGAGCCGGTGTACGGGCGCTGCTTGGGCTTCCGGTGCGCTGCCACGAGGGCGGGCGTCCTTCCTTTCGACGGCCCGCCGGGGTCTACCGACGGGCCCGCCCGGCCCGGCGGCGGGCCGCCAACAGGGGGAGCGGCCCGCCGCCGGAACCTCGGCGGGGTGACCGGGAACGCCGTCCGGGTGCGGATCGGCGGTGTACCGGCCACCTGCACAGGGACGCTAAACCCGGGACACGGGAAAGAGTTGTAATGACGCCTATTGTCTTAATTTGGCGTTGCATTGTCGCCGGATGATCGGAAAAATTGCACCAGAGTCAGGCAATTGGTGCATCTCGCGGTCAAGTGGTCACTTAGGCCGACCGGGCTGCGGAGTGCTGATATGGCCGGGGCTAGGCTGCGGAACCATGCGTGTACTCATCGATGTCTTCGTCGCCCTGCACATCATCGGCATCGCCTCCCTGCTGGGCGGGTTCCTCACCCAGATGAAGGCGATGGGCGCGGGCACGGCACGGTTCGTCCCGGCCATGCTGCACGGCGCGCTGACCATGCTGGTCACCGGAATCGCGCTGGTCGGGCTCGACCAGGCCGACGACCACCCCGTGAACAACGTCAAGATCGGCATCAAGCTGCTGATCCTGGTCGTGATCCTCGGGCTCGTCTACGTCAAGCGCGACGAGGAGAAGGTCGACAAGGGCCTCTTCGCCGCGGTCGGTGGACTCACGATCGTCAACATCTTCATCGCCACGCTCTGGACCTGAGCCCTCGCTCACGCCGCTGCCCGGACCCATGGGGTCCGGGCAGCGGCGTTTTCGCGACGAGGGCGAGGAGAGGTCAGCCCGGTCGCACGCTCCCGTAGATCGGCATGTAGAAGATCGACTCCTCGCGCACGTTCGCCCCCGGCTTCGGCGCGTGGATCATCATGCCGTCGCCCTTGTAGATGCCGACGTGGCTGATGTCGTCGTAGAAGAAGACCAGGTCCCCGGGCTGCAGATCCGCCGTGGCGATCCGGGTGCCGACGTTCACCTGGTCCCAGGTGGTCCGCGGAATGTCGACGCCGGCCGCCTTCCAGGCCGCCTGGGTGAGCCCCGAGCAGTCGTACGAGGCCGGGCCGGTGGCTCCCCAGACGTACGGCTTGCCGAGCTGCGCCCTGGCGAACGCCATGACCTTCTCGGCCTTGGTCGAGGCTTCGGTCCCCGAACCCGAACCCGAACCCGAGCCGGTGCCGCTCCCCGTGTCCGTACCGTTCCCGCTCCCGGTGCCGGCCTCCTTGGCGGCCTCCGCGGCCTTGCGGGCGGCCTCGGCCTTCGCGGCGGCCTGCTTCTTCGCCAGTTCCGCCGCCTTGCGCTCGGCCTCCGCCTCCTTCTTGCGCTCCAGCTCCGCCAGGCGCGCCTTCTCCTCGGCGGTCAGCTTCGACAGCAGGCTGCGGGCCTCGGACAGCTTCGTCTGGACGTTCTGCTTGCTGGTGCGCAGCGTCGCCTGCGACTCGGTGAGCGTCTCCAGGCTCACCACGGCCTCGGCCCGCTGCTTGGACGCCTTCGCCTGCTGCGTACGGAAGTCCGACACGGCGCGCGTCTGGCGCTCGGTCATCCGGTCCATGAGGTGGGTCTGGTCGAAGAACGACTGCGGGTCGTCGGCCAGGAAGAAGGTGGCGGTCGGAGCGAGGGCGCCGCCGCGGTACTGGGCGGCGGCATAGGTGCCGAGTGTCCTGCGGGCCTCGTTCAGCTTCTCGGTGCGCCGGGCGACATCGTCCAGCAGGGTGTCCACCTTGGAGCGCTGCTTGGTCGTCGCTTCCTTCGCCTGGTTGTACTGCTGGGTCGCGGTGCCCGCCTGGCGGTAGAGGTCGTCGACCTTCTTCTGCACGTCCTCGATGCTGGGCTTGGGGGCCGGGGCGGCCAGTGCGCTCTGCGTGGACAGCAGAGTCACCGACGCCAGCGCGGCCGTCGTGAGCCCGACGGCGGGGCCGGTGTTGCGCACCAGGGTGCGCGGTTTGCGATGCGACGCCAAGGCCGGCATCTCCTTCCGTGGACCGCCTACCGGGTTAGCTGTCGGGTTCGGGCGGAACGGAAGGCTGCCCTACGGTCCTGGTGGGGGATTCGGACCGATTCACCCCGGTGATGCGTGTGGGTCCCCGGTTCCCGACTCCTGACGCGGAGCCCGGATTCGGCGTGGACGCCCGCTCGGCGTGGATCGCCTCTGGGGGTACGGGCCGCCCGAACGAGCACGCTAGCCAACTCATGGTGTCGTTGTGAAGGTTGATGTTCGATATGCCCGATACATTTTCGTGACCTCGACGGATCGGGGCGCTGCGGAGCAGGTGGGGCCGGAATTCCCCCACTCCGTGCGGTCCGCCGCTTGCTCTGTGTGTCCGGTCGCGAGTGCGTGGTTGGTCACTCGGGCCCGGAGTGTCAGTGCGCACGCCTAGACTCGGGAGGCGATGAGCAGCCTCTTTGACGACAGTTTCCTGGCCGGCCTCCAGCACACGGAGGAAGGGCCCCCGCCGCCCCCCGAGGACTCCGCACCCGAAGCGGTGCCGGAGGACCTCTTCGCAGGCGTATTCGACGGGCCCCCGCCGCCCCGCGACGCGTACTACCGCGACGGTGCCCACCGCCCGGTCGTCGACGCCGCCGCGCTGCTCGACGGGCTGAACACCGAGCAGCGCGCAGCCGTCGTGCACGCCGGGTCCCCGCTGCTCATCGTCGCCGGTGCCGGTTCGGGCAAGACCCGTGTGCTGACCCACCGCATCGCCCACCTGCTGGCCGAGCGCGGGGTGCACCCGGGCCAGATCCTGGCGATCACCTTCACCAACAAGGCCGCGGGCGAGATGAAGGAGCGCGTCGAGCAGCTCGTCGGGCCGCGGGCCAACGCCATGTGGGTCATGACCTTCCACAGCGCGTGCGTACGGATCCTGCGCCGCGAGTCGAAGCGGCTCGGCTTCACCTCGTCGTTCTCGATCTACGACGCCGCCGACTCCAAGCGCCTCATGGCCCTGGTCTGCCGCGATCTCGACCTCGACCCGAAGCGCTTCCCGCCGAAGTCGTTCACGGCGAAGGTCTCCAACCTGAAGAACGAGCTGATCGACGAGGAGACCTTCGCCGGCCAGGCCGCGGACGGCTTCGAGAAGACCCTCGCCCAGGCCTACGCGCTGTACCAGTCCCGGCTGCGCGAGGCCAACGCCCTGGACTTCGACGACATCATCATGACGACGGTGCACCTGCTCCAGGCGTTCCCCGACGTCGCCGAGCACTACCGCCGCCGCTTCCGGCACGTCATGGTCGACGAGTACCAGGACACCAACCACGCGCAGTACACCCTCGTGCGCGAGCTCGTGGGTCCGGCGGGCGAGGCCGACGCCCCGGGAGAGCTGTGCGTCGTGGGTGACGCGGACCAGTCGATCTACGCCTTCCGCGGCGCGACCATCCGCAACATCCTTCAGTTCGAGGAGGACTACCCGGACGCGACGACGATCATGCTGGAGCAGAACTACCGCTCCACGCAGACGATCCTGTCCGCGGCCAACGCCGTCATCGAGCGCAACGAGAGCCGTCGTCCGAAGAACCTCTGGACCAACGCCGGCACCGGTGCCCGGATCACCGGATACGTCGCGGACACCGAGCACGACGAGGCGCAGTTCGTCGCGGACGAGATCGACCGGCTCACGGACGCCGGGGACGCGAAGGCGGGCGACGTCGCCGTCTTCTACCGTACGAACGCCCAGTCCCGCGTCTTCGAAGAGATCTTCATCCGCGTCGGCCTGCCCTACAAGGTCGTCGGCGGAGTGCGCTTCTACGAGCGCAAGGAGGTCAGGGACGTCCTGGCCTACCTCCGGGTCCTCTCCAACCCCGAGGACACCGTCCCGCTGCGGCGCATCCTGAACGTGCCCAAGCGCGGCATCGGCGACCGGGCCGAAGCGATGATCGACGCCCTGTCGATGCGCGAGAAGATCTCCTTCCCGCAGGCGCTGCGCCGTGTCGACGAGGCGTACGGCATGGCGGCCCGCTCGTCGAACGCGGTGAAGCGGTTCAACACGCTGATGGAGGAGCTCCGCACGATCGTGGAGTCCGGCGCCGGACCGGCCGTCGTGCTGGAGGCCGTCATGGAGCGGACCGGCTATCTCGCCGAACTCCAGGCGTCCACCGACCCGCAGGACGAGACCCGGATCGAGAACCTCCAGGAACTCGCTTCCGTGGCTCTCGAGTTCGAGCAGGAGCGGGCGGAGGAGGAGGGCGCGGGCACGCTCGCCGAGTTCCTGGAGAAGGTCGCGCTCGTCGCCGACGCCGACCAGATCCCCGACGAGGACGAGGACGGCTCCGGTGTCGTCACGCTGATGACGCTGCACACCGCCAAGGGCCTCGAATTCCCCGTGGTCTTCCTGACCGGCATGGAGGACGGCGTCTTCCCGCACATGCGTGCGCTGGGACAGGTCAAGGAGCTGGAGGAGGAGCGCCGGCTCGCCTACGTCGGCATCACGCGCGCCCGGGAGCGGCTCTACCTCACCCGGGCGGCGATGCGCAGTGCCTGGGGCCAGCCCTCGTACAACCCGCCGTCGCGGTTCCTGGAGGAGATCCCGGACCAGCACCTGGAGTGGAAGCGCAAGGGCCCCATGGCGGCCCCGGCGGGACCGACGGCGGGCATCACCTCGTCGCTCTCCGCGTCCCGCTCGCGCTCCGGCCCCTCGGGCTTCGCGACCCGGCGGACCTCGGACAAGCCGACGATCACGCTGGTGGTCGGTGACCGGGTCACCCACGACCAGTTCGGACTGGGCACGGTGACGGCGGTCGAGGGCATCGGGGACCAGGCCAAGGCCACGGTCGACTTCGGCGACGAACGGCCGAAGAAGCTGCTGCTGCGATACGCACCGGTCGAGAAGCTCTAGCACCCGCGAGGGCGGGACGGCCGGGGCTGACGGGACGGCCGGGTCGACGGGACGGCCGGGGCGTTCTGCCCCGGCCGTTGCGCGTGCGCCGGGGCAGCCGGGTCAGCCGGTCAGCCGACTCAGTTCGGGTTGACGTTGTGGCTGCGGAGCCATGGCAGCGGGTCGATGGCCGCGCCGCCGCCGGGTCGCACCTCGAAGTGCAGGTGCGGGCCGGTCGAGTTGCCGGAGTCGCCGGAGTGCGCGATGACGTCACCGGCCTTGACCGAACCCGAGCGGATCCGGGTGCTGCTGAGGTGGCAGTACCAGGTCTCGGTGCCGTCGGCCGCGGTGACGATGGCCATGTTCCCGTAGGCGGTGTTGAACTGCGTACGGACCGTGCCGTCGGTCGCCGCCATCACCGGCGTGCCGTAGTCGACGGGGAAGTCGATGCCCGTGTGCACGGACATCCAGTTGACGCCCGCCTGACCGAAGTACGCGCTGAGCTGGTGATTCGCGACGGGCATGACGAACTTGGGGCGCAGGGCCTCCTTGCGGGCGGCCTCCTCCGCACGCTTCTTCTTCTCGGCGGCCTGCCGCGCCTTCAGGTCGATGCGCTCCTGGGTGCGGCTGGCGCGGTCGGCGAAGTTCTCCGCGTCCGCGCTGAGGTTGGCCAGCTGGGTGTCCAGCTCGTTGTTGGCCGCGACGGGCTTGACCGTGCCGGGGTCGGCGGCCGCCATCGACGTGGTCTCGTCCTGCTTCTCCTCGCCGCCGCCCATTCCGCCCACGGACGCTGCGGCGATGCCCGCCACGCTCATCACACATGCGGACGGAACGGCGACGGTGAGGAGTGCGGATCGCTTCGCGGGGGAGCGCCTGCGGCTGCGGCTGCCGCCACCGCTGCGGGTGACGGGGCGGCCTGCGGGGCGCCGGTCGGCGGCCGGTGCGGAGTCCGGGCCGGCGGCGGAATCGTGGTCGCCGGCGTGGTCGTCCGCCTCGGACCCGGTGCCATCGGCGGCCGCTTCGCCGAGGTCCGTCTCCGGAAGGCTGAACTCGGCGGTCCGGTAGGGCTCGTACGGATCGTAGGAGGCCTGCTGCTCGTACGTGGCCTCGTGGGAAAGCTGCTGGTCGTACGGCGCTTCGTGGGAGACCTGCTGTTCGTATGCCTCGTTGGCCATGTACGGATGCTGGGCCGTTTGTTCGGATTCGTGCGGCGCCGTCGCGGTGTGCATGGTGTGCACGGGCTGCTGTTCGTGCTCGGGCGTGGCGCCGGTGTTCCAGGCGGTTGCGTCGTACGCGCCGGTGTCGTATCCCGCTGCTCCGGTGCCGGCCCACTGGCCGTTCTGGTGCCAGGCGGTGGTGTCCCACTGGCCGGAGGAGTCCGGGGCGCCGTGCTGGGCCGGGACCGTGTGGCCGTAGCCGCCGTCCGCCGGGATCCAGGTGGCGCCGGTGTCGTACTGCGGGTCGGCGTCGTACGGGTGCTGGTGTTGAGGCTGCTGCTGCGCGGTGTGGGCCGTGTAGTCGGCTGCGTGGCCGTACTCGGCTGTGGGGTGAGCGCCCGTGTCCCACTGGGAGGCGTCGTACGTGCCGCTGTAGTCGGCCTGGCCGCTGCCGTACGGGGCGGCGTAGGCCGTGGCGGTGTCGTACGAGCCGTCGTAGTTGCCGGGGAGGGAGCCGAAGAGCGGGTCGCTGTCGAAGCCGCCCGTGGAGTGGCCGTCGTATCCGGCGTACCCGGCGTGGGGGTGCTGGTCGTTCACCAACTTCTCTCTCGCCTCGACAGCAGGACCAGTGTGTCCGGGGTCCGATGGGGACTCCGGGGGAAGCAGTGGCCGCGACTGTACCCGGCGGTATGCGACGCCGACAATCTTCGACGCCCTCCGGGCGATCAGGAAACGGGCAATCGGCCGCCTTTCGACGGGCTGCTCACACAGCCTTGGCTCTACGTTCGAGATTCGTTCGATTTGCGGACGCGGTGGAGTGTTGACGGGGCGGGGTGGGGCTTCGGAAATGTCGCAGTTTCAGGCCACGGAGGCGGCGCCGGCCGACCCGTGGACCGGCGTGTGGGCATCGAGCGCCTGGCGGATACCGGCGGCCACGGCCGGGTGTACGGGCAGGGCGAGATGGCCGACCCCGCTGACGCGTACGTTCACCGCGTCGAGGTCCGGGTGGTCGATGCAGGCCGCCTCGACGGGGACGATCACCTGGTCCAGCTCGCTCCAGAAGCTGACGAACCGGGTGCGGCAGCCGGGCGCGGGCAGCCGCAGCTCCTCGATCGGCCCCGAACCGCTGCGCATCTGCCGCACGATGGGGTGCGCGCCGGCCAGCGGGGCGACGGCGGTTCCGCCATGCGGCGTGCCGAGGGTGACGAGGGTGCGGACCCGCCGGTCACCACCCAGTCGCTGCACGTAGTAGCGCGCTATCAGGCCGCCGAGGCTGTGCCCGACGATGTCGACCTCGTGGTGGCCGGTACGGGCGCAGATCTCCTCGATGTGCCGGCCGAGCAGCTCGGCGGCCGTGCGGATGTCGCAGGTCAGCGGGGAGTAGTTGAGCGACTCCGGACGGTTCCGGCCGTGCCGGGCCAGCGAGCGGCGCAGCAGGACGAAGACGGAGCGGTTGTCGATGAAGCCGTGCAGCAGCACGACGGGCGGCCGGGCGGGGCGCTGGGTGGGCAGGGCGGAGGTCCCGGCGGGTGCGGCCGTGGGCGTGGCTGCCGGGCCGGTTCGTCCTGGCGTGTCGGCCGTCGTTCCTCTGGCCGTTCCCGTGGACGTTCTTGCGGCCGTTACTGCGGCTGCTCTCATGGCCGTTTCAGTGGTCGCTTCTGTGGTCGCTCCGGGTGCCGTTCCGGGTGTTGTTCCTGGTGTTGTTCCGGCCGCGGGGTGCCTCTCGCCGGTGATGCCGGTGGGATACAGGAGCGCGTGCCCTGCGAGCACGACCAGCTCGAGGGCGGTTGCCTTCAGCAGGGCGGTGGACGGGATCCGGGTGGACGGCAGCCACGTGGTGCCCGCACACAGACGGCGCAGCAGTAGGGGAAGGGAAGGCAGGGTCTTCATGGCCGACCTCCTGCTCCGGCAGCCGGGGAGGAGCGGCTCGCTGTCCCGTATGCCCTGGTGGGGCGCCATGCCGGAGGAGGTCCGGGCCGACCGGCCGCCGTCCGGGCTCGCCGCCTGCCGCGCCCTCCGGATCACCTTCGGTAACCGGTGGACGGGCAGGTGCTGAGCCGTGCCACCGTGCCGTGCGGCTGACGGCGCGGTGGTACGACGACCTCGTTGCGGCTCCCCTGGCAGTCGGCCCCGCACGGCAGGGCTGCCGCGTGCTGCGGGAACGGTGCCCGGTGAACATGTCCCACGTGTGATTTCCCCCTCCCCGCCCACCGCGAAACGGCGGCTTGCGGGATGCTGTGGATAACGTTCGTTCACATTCCCTGGCCTTCAGGCACGGGAGACGCATGTGGAGGCAGTGATGGGTGTGACCGGTCCGATCCGTGTGGTGGTGGCCAAGCCGGGCCTCGACGGCCATGACCGCGGGGCCAAGGTGATCGCGCGGGCGCTGCGCGACGCGGGTATGGAGGTCATCTACACGGGGCTCCACCAGACGCCTGAGCAGATCGTGGACACCGCGATCCAGGAAGATGCCGACGCCATCGGTCTCTCGATCCTCTCCGGTGCGCACAACACGCTCTTCGCGAAGGTGATCGAGCTGCTGAAGGAGCGTGATGCCGCGGACATCAAGGTCTTCGGCGGCGGCATCATCCCGGAGGCGGACATCGCCCCGTTGAAGGAGCAGGGCGTCGCGGAGATCTTCACACCGGGCGCGACGACGGTCGCGATCGTCGACTGGGTCAACGCGAACGTCCGCCAGCCGGCAGAGGCCTGAGCTCCGGGGGTCCGGGTCCTGCGGGGACTTGAGCTCCGGAGGCCTGGGGCCGGCGGGGATCTGGGCCGCGGAGGGTCCGGGCCCGGCAGCGGCCTGAGCTCCGGGAGGCCGGGCCCGGTGGAGGCGTGAGCTGCGAGGGCCCGGTCCGGCACGGGGGCTGAGTGGGATGCGGCCTGGTCCGTTGGAGGACTGAGCGGGTTGCCGCCGGTTGCGGGTCGCCGCTCCCGTTGAGAGGGCAAGGGCAGGGGCAGGGGCAGGGACGCGGGTATGGGTCAGGGACGCGGGCGTGCCGTGTCGGCCCCGCTGCCGGGCCCGACACGGCGTGGCCGCCGCTACCCCGCTGCCGGGCCGACATGGCGTGGCCGCCGCCCGCCGCCTCAGAGGCGGCGGCCCGGTGTGAGCTCCAGGTCCATCGCCGCGCGCAGCCGCAGGGTGGAGACCAGGCGCTGGAACGCTTCCGACCAGTAGCCGTTCGCGCCCGGTGAGGCGTCCGCGGGCTCGTCGGGCGTCGTGGTCAGGACCTCGAGCCGGTCCGCCTCGGCCGGGTTCAGGCAGCGTTCGGCGAGCCCCATCACCCCGCTGAAGCTCCAGGGGTAACTGCCCGCGTCCCGGGCGATGTCGAGTGCGTCCACGACGGACCGCCCGAGCGGCTCCGCCCAGGGCGTCGGGCAGACCCCCAGCAGCTGGAACGCCTCCGACAGGCCGTGGGCCGCGATGAACCCGGCCACCCAGTCGGCCCGTTCGACGGCAGGCAGAACGGCCAGGAGCTTCGACCGCTCGGCGAGCGACGCCGTGCCGGGGCCGTTCGACGGAGGGATGGACGGGGTGCCGAGCAGCGCCCGCGCCCACTCCGGGTCGCGCTGACGCACCGCCGCCCGGCACCAGGCCGCGTGCAGTTCCTCGCCCCAGCCGTCGGCCACGGGCAGTGCGACGATCTCCCGGGCGCCGCGGCCACCGAACCGCGCCGGCCACACCGACAGCGGGGACGACTCCACCAGCTGGCCCAGCCACCACGACCGTTCGCCACGCCCGGACGGCGGGAGCGCCACCACCCCGTCGCGCTGCATCGCCGCATCGCATTCGTGTGGCGCCTCCACGGCCACGGACGGCCCGGTGCCCGTGAGGCCGGGGCTCACGCAGGACAGGGCGCGGGCCGCCATCCTGTGGGCCAGTGCCGATTCGGGGAGCGCGGACAACAGCTCGGCGGCCGTGGCGCGCACATTGCGGCTGCGGTCGGCGAGGGCCTGCTCCAGGAACTCCTCGTCGGCTCCGGACAGCCCGGTGCGCAGCGAGTCGATGAACATCAGCCTGTCCTCGGCCCGCTCCGTCGACCAGGTGGTGGCGAGCAGGGCGAGTGCCGCATCCGCCTCATGTGCTCGTACGGAGGACAGCAGGGCGACGCGTTCGGCGAACAGGCCCTCCTCCCACAGCCTGCGCACCGCCTCCGGGTCCGTCACCTCGGGCAGCAGCGCACTGCCGGACGCGCCGCGCAGGGCGAACTTCCACTCGGGGTTCAGCCCGGCCAGCCACAGCCCGCGCAGCCCGGCGAACGCCAGGGCCTGGGGCCGCAGATCGGTCCGCGCCCGGGCCGCGTCCAGCAGCGGCGGCAACGCGGCGTCCGGCGCGCGGTAGCCGTGCAGATTCGCGGTGGCGAGCCACTGCGGGAGCAGCTCCATGAGATCGGGAGCCGCGCCGCGTCTGCCGCCCGAACCGCTCGACGCCGCCCGGTCGGCGAGCAACTGCGCCAGTCGGCTCCGGGCGGCCTCCGGCAGCGCCGGGCGCGGGTCGGCAGGTGCGGGGTCGGGGCGGGGCGCCGCAGGGGCGGGCAGCAGGCCCGCCCGGCGCCGCACGGTGTGCAGCGCGGCGGCGTCCAGCAGCGCTGCCGCTGCGCCGTCCGGCCCCGTGCCGGACGGCGTCCCGGGCGGGCGGCGGTCCGTGCCGAGCAGCGCCGACGTGACGAGCTCCTCCCACGGCGGGGGCACGGACGCTCCGGCGGGCGCGGTGGTTGAAACAGCGGTCGTGGGCGCAGTCGTGGCGGTGGTTGCGGTGGTCGTGGTGGTACGGGGCATCGCTCCTCCTCGGGTCAGATGAGCGGTACGGTCTCTGTGGCTGTGGCTGTGGCTGTGGCTGTGGCAGCGACGGCGTCCGGCAGGGCGCGCGACGACGGATCCGGCGACGCGGTGTCGCCGCCCTCGCTTCCGCCCGGCCAGGCTGCGAGCGGGTCGAAGCCGCGGTGACCGCACTCGCCGAAGACGGTGAGCGGGCGGCCTCCGGAGAGTGCGACGAGCTTCCACAGCGCCGGCCGGGAAAGTGCGGTGGCGGCGACGGGCAGGGCCGCATCGCCTTCCGCGTCCGTCAGTTGCCAGCCGTCCGGG
Source organism: Streptomyces sp. NPDC002809 (assembly GCF_040295435.1). NCBI lineage: Bacteria > Bacillati > Actinomycetota > Actinomycetes > Kitasatosporales > Streptomycetaceae > Streptomyces > Streptomyces sp. NPDC002809. The sequence continues at coordinate 11,066 of NZ_JBEOVJ010000062.1, read as the reverse complement.
GACGGCACGGGTATGACATCGCGCAGCGTCACCGGCCAGGAGTCCAGCCACGGGTCGTCGCTCAGGGCCCTGCCGTACGCGGCGATCGCCTCGGTGACGGGGACCCCCGGCGGTGGTGTACCGGTCGGCACGGGCAGGCCGAACTGCGGGCCCAGCTCGGCCCGTAGCTGTCCGGCTCCCCCGTAGGGCGTGAGCTCGGCGTCGAGCGAGACGCCCACCGGAAGAGCCTGTCCGGGGGAGCGCCCGGCGGCCCCGAAGGACAGCAGCAGCGCGATGCGGCCCGAGTCCCTGCCGTACAGCCAGATGCGGCGGGTGACGATCTTGCCCTCGGGTGTGTCGTACTGTGCGAGGACCAGCCAGTGGTCACGGACCGGCGGTCCCTCCGCGGAGGCCGCCAGGCCCACGCGGGTGCGGACCGTCGCCGCGAGCGGCTGCGGGAGCCGGTCGATGCCCAGCCACGCCGTGTCCAGAAGATGGAGCAGCGCGCACTCCTCCAGCAGCCGCACCGGCCAGCCCGGTCCGGAGGCCGCGATCGCACCCAACTCCCTTACCCGGCTCGCCAGACCGGGTGCCTGCGCATCGACCATGCGGGCGGCGGTCTCGTCCCACAGCCCGTACCCCGACTGCTCGGCTGCGGCCAGCCCGCCGCGCAGCAGGTCGGTCAGGCGCTGCTCCAGCTCCTGCGCGCCGCCGTCGATCCGCTCCGCCCGCCGCTCGGCACGGCGCCGGGCGGCCCCGGGATCGGCCGGACCGCCGTCCGGGGTCTTCTCCTTGACCTCGGCGCGGGCGCGACGGCCCGTCAGCCACTCGCCGGCCCAGTCCGGCGGATCGCCGGCGGGCGGCGCCGATCCGCCGGAGGCGAGGAGGAGCAGCAGGCCCAGCGCGTGCTTGCAAGGGAACTTGCGGCTGGGACAACTGCACTTGTACGCAGGCCCCGTGGTGTCGATCACCGTCCGGTAGGGCTTGCTCCCGCTTCCCCGGCACAGCCCCCACACCGCGCCCGCGACATCCCCTCCGGTGTCCGACCACGGACCGGCCGTACCCAGCTTGTTCCCCGCCTTGCGTGAAGCGTCGTCAGGAGCCAGGGCCAGGACCTGCTCCACCGTCCAGCGCGCCGCCGGAGCAGCGGCGCCCAAGGGTTCTCCCCCGTCAGTCAGCAGCATGGGTACGACGGTAGGCGGCACCACTGACAACGGTGGTTCCCCGTTCGCGGAACCGGCCCTGACCTGCGACAAGGCTGATTGTCAGTGCCATGGTGCACCGTGGGAACCACATCAGGTCGACCGATCTGGAGGGGGATCCATGACCGTGTCCGCAACCACCGCAACCACCGCAGCCAGGACAGCCGGCGCAACCACCGCTGCCGCAGGCGCCGAAGTCCTGCGCCCGCATGCCGAGGTCGCCTTCGCCGACGAGCTGAAGGCGCTCGCCGCGGCCGACGACCGCCCCCGGCCCGAGCGTTGGCGGCTGTCGCCGTGGGCCGTCGCCACGTATCTGCTCGGCGGGACCCTGCCCGACGGCACGGTGATCACACCGAAGTACGTGGGCCCGCGCCGCCTCGTGGAGGTCGCCGTCACCACTCTCGCCACCGACCGGGCGCTGCTGCTCCTCGGCGTGCCCGGCACCGCGAAGACCTGGGTGTCCGAGCATCTCGCGGCTGCCGTCAGCGGCGACTCGACCCTCCTCGTCCAGGGCACGGCGGGCACACCCGAGGAAGCCGTCCGCTACGGATGGAACTACGCCCAGTTGCTCGCGCACGGCCCCAGTCGTGACGCGCTGGTGCCCAGCCCGCTGATGCGCGCCATGTCCGAGGGCATGACCGCCCGGATCGAGGAACTCACCCGCATCCCCGCCGATGTGCAGGACTCACTGATCACGATCCTGTCGGAGAAGACCCTGCCCCTTCCCGAACTGGGCCAGGAGGTCCAGGCCGTCCGCGGCTTCAACGTCATCGCCACGGCCAACGACCGCGACCGCGGGGTCAACGAGCTGTCCAGCGCGCTGCGCCGCCGCTTCAACACCGTGGTGCTGCCGCTGCCCGCCACTCCCGAGGCGGAGGTCGACATCGTCGCGCGGCGCGTCGACCAGGTCGGGCGCTCGCTCGACCTGCCGCCCGCGCCCGACGGCCTCGCGGAGATCCGCCGCGTGGTCACGGTCTTCCGCGAACTGAGGGACGGAGTCACCACCGACGGCCGGACCAAGATCAAGTCTCCCTCGGGGACCCTGTCCACCGCCGAGGCCATCTCCGTCGTCACCAACGGCCTCGCGCTTGCCGCCCACTTCGGCGACGGCGTGCTCCGCCCCGGGGACGTGGCCGCCGGCATCCTCGGCGCGGTCGTCCGTGATCCGGCGGCCGACCGCGTGGTCTGGCAGGAGTATCTGGAGACCGTGGTGCGTGAGCGGGACGGCTGGAAGGACTTCTACCGCGCCTGCCGTGAGGTCTCGGTATGACCGGCGCGCGCCCGTCGGGGCCGCTGCTGCTGGGGGTGCGGCACCACGGCCCGGGGTCCGCCCGTGCTGTCCGTGCCGCCCTCGACGCGGCCCGTCCACAGGCAGTGCTCATCGAGGGCCCGCCCGAGGGTGACGCGCTGCTGCCGCTCGCCGCCGACGAGCAGATGCGGCCGCCCGTCGCCCTGCTCGCCCACGCGGTGGACGATCCGGGCCGGGCGGCGTTCTGGCCGCTCGCCGCGTTCTCGCCCGAATGGGTCGCGATCCGCTGGGCGTTGGCGCACGGCGTCCCGGTCCGCTTCATCGACCTGCCCGCGGCGCACTCCCTGGCCATGACGGAGGAGGGGGAGCCGGACGGCCGCCCGGAGCGGGACGACGAACCCCGGCCCGTTCCCGTCGACCCGATCCGGGTGCTGGCCGAGACGGCGGGCCACGACGACCCCGAGCGCTGGTGGGAGGACGTCGTCGAACACCGTGCACCCGGCGGTCCCGGCGCCGCGGCCGCCGATCCGCTGGCCGCCTTCGCCGCGCTCGGGGAGGCGATGACGGCCCTGCGCGAGGTGTACGGGGACGGCGGACACCCCAGGGACGCGGTCCGCGAGGCGTACATGCGCGTCCAGCTCCGCGCCGCCCGCAAGGAGTTCGGCGGCGCGTTCGCCGTGGTCTGCGGCGCCTGGCATGTTCCCGCACTCGAAGCGAGGACGACCCAGACCGCCGACCGGGCGCTCCTCAAGGGCCTCCCCAAGGTCAAGACCGAGCTGACCTGGGTGCCCTGGACCCATCAGCGGCTTGCCCGGCACAGCGGATACGGGGCCGGGATCGACTCGCCCGGCTGGTACGAGCACCTCTTCGCCTCCCCGGACCGTCCGGTCGAACGCTGGATGACCAAGGTCGCCGGACTCCTGCGCGACGAGGACCGGTTCGTGTCCTCCGCCCATGTCATCGAGGCGGTCCGGCTCGCCGACACCCTTGCCGCCATGCGGGGCCGGCCCCTCGCCGGGCTGAGCGAGACAACCGACGCCGTCCGCGCCGTGATGTGCGAGGGCTCCGACGTGCCGCTCGCCCTCGTCCGGGACCGGCTGGTCGTCGGCGTGACGCTCGGAGAAGTGCCGGACACCGCCCCCGCCGTGCCGCTGCAGCGCGACCTCAACCGGCAGCAGCGCACCCTCCGCCTCAAGCCGGAGGCTGCCGAAAGGGAGTTGGAGCTCGACCTCCGCAAGGACACCGACGCGGCGCGCAGCCGGCTCCTGCACCGACTGCGCCTCCTCGGTATCGGCTGGGGCGAACCCACCGCGGGCCGGGGGAGCACCGGCACCTTCCGGGAGAGCTGGCGTCTGCACTGGGAGCCCGAACTGTATGTACGGGTCGCGGAAGCGGGCGTCTGGGGCACCACCGTGCTCTCCGCCGCCACGGCACGCGCCGAGTCGGAGGCCCTGGCGGCCACCGCCCTGGCCGAGGTGACCGCCCTCGCCGAACGGTGCCTGCTCGCCGGACTGCCCGAGGCACTGCCCGTCGTCATGCGGGTCCTTGCCGACCGTGCCGCGCTCGACGCCGATGTCGGTCACCTCGCCGACGCCCTGCCCGCCCTGGCCCGCACCCTCCGCTACGGGGACGTCCGTTCGACGGACACCGCCGCGCTCGGCGAGGTCGCGGCCGGGCTCGCCGAGCGGATCTGCGTCGGACTGCCGCCCGCCTGCACCGGGCTCGACGCGGACGGGGCGGCCGCGCTGCGCGGTCAGGTGGACGCCGTCCACACGGCGATCGGACTGCTCGCCGGCGCCGTACCGGAGAACGCGGACGGCCTGCGCGAGCGCTGGAGGGCGGTGCTGCACAAGCTGTCCGCCCGGGACGCGGTCGCCGGCGTCATCCGGGGCCGGGCCGCCCGGCTGCTGCTCGACGACGGACACCTCGCGCAGGACGACGCCGCCCGGCTGATGGGCCTCGCCCTGTCACCCGGCACACCCCCGGCCGACGCCGCCGCGTGGATCGAGGGCTTCGTGGGCGGGGCGGCGGGCGGCGGAATGCTCCTGGTCCACGACGAGCGGCTGCTCGCCCTGGTCGACGCCTGGCTCACCGGCGTCCCCGCGGACACCTTCACCGACGTGCTGCCCCTGTTGCGCCGCACCTTCTCGGCGTACGAACCGGGGGTACGGCGCACGCTGGGCGAACTCGTACGGCGGGGGCCGGCCGCCACCGGCACGGGCCAGGAACCCGGAGCGGTGCCGGGGCGCGAGTCCACGGCTCCCGGATTCGGCCCGGTCCTGGACGGGGCGCGCGCGGATGCGGTGGTGCCGGTGTTGCGCCTGCTGCTGGGCCTGGACGCCGTGCCGACGGCGGAGACACCCGACAACCACGAGGAACGGCTGGGGGCAACGGGATGACGACAGGAATCGGCACGGACGCGGTGGACGCGGCAGTGACAACAACGACAACGCCACCACTCCCCACGGGCGACGGGGAACGGCTGCGGCGATGGCGCATGGTGCTGGGGGCGGAGAGCGCGGAGAGCACCGGCTGCACCCTCACCGGCCGCGACGCAGCGATGGACGGGGCGCTGACCGCGCTGTACGAGAGCGGGAGCCGGCCCGGAGGCAGGGGCGGCAGCGGACGATCGGCCGGGCTCGGCGCCTCGGCCCCGTCCGTGGCCCGCTGGCTCGGCGACATCCGTACGTACTTCCCCACGTCCGTCGTCCAGGTCATGCAGCGCGATGCCATCGACCGCCTCGGCCTCTCCGCCCTCCTGCTCGAACCGGAGATGCTGGAGGCGGTCGAGGCGGACGTCCATCTCGTCGGCACCCTGCTCTCCCTCAACAAGGCCATGCCCGAAACGACGAAGGAGACGGCAAGAGCCGTCGTGCGCAAGGTGGTCGAGAAGCTGGAACAGCAGCTCTCCACCCGGACCAGAGCCACGCTGACGGGCGCCCTGGACCGGTCGGCGAAGGTCACGCGGCCCCGGCACCACGACATCGACTGGGACCGCACCATCCGAGCCAACCTCAAGAACTACCTGACCCTCCCCGGCGAGGACGGTGCCGGCACGATCGTTCCCGAGCGGCTCATCGGCTACGGGAGGGCCGCGCAGTCCGTGAAGAAGGACGTCATTCTCTGCATCGACCAGTCGGGCTCGATGGCGGCCTCCGTCGTGTACGCCTCCGTCTTCGGTGCCGTCCTCGCCTCCATGCGCTCGCTGCAGACCAGACTCGTCGTCTTCGACACGGCGGTCGTCGACCTCACGGACCAGCTCGACGACCCCGTCGACGTGCTCTTCGGCACCCAGCTGGGCGGCGGCACCGACATCAACCGCGCGCTCGCCTACTGCCAGTCCAGGATCACCCGCCCCGCCGACACCGTCGTCGTGCTCATCAGCGACCTCTACGAGGGCGGTATCCGTAACGAGATGCTGAAGCGGGTCGCCGCGATGAAGGCGTCCGGAGTGCAGTTCGTGACCCTGCTCGCCCTTTCCGACGAGGGCGCACCCGCCTACGACCGCGACCATGCGGCGGCGCTCTCCGCGCTGGGTGCTCCCGCCTTCGCCTGTACGCCGGACCTCTTCCCGGACGTGATGGCGGCCGCGATCGAGAAGCGGCCCCTGCCCATACCGGACAAGGAGACCCATCAGTAACACGGGACTTGCGTGCCCCCGGGCACCTCGTGCAAGCATCGTCCCGACGTCCGCGGAGGGTCGTATTCCGCGGTCCGCGCCGTCCTGAGAGGGCTCGCTCCCACGTGACCACCGCAGTTGCCGGTTCCGCCACCGCCCCGCGCCTCCGGCGCGGTGCGGCGGGCCGCCGCGTGCTGCAGGTGGTGTTGTTCCTCGGTGGCCTGCTGGCGCTCGGGCTGCTCTTCGGCACGCGGGCGCAGGCGGATCAGCAACCGGATCCGCAGCTGCTCCGACAACCGGAAGAGCAGCTGCTCCAAGTGCCGGCCGCGCAACAACTGCCTCACCATTCGTACCAGTTGCACAAGTCGCACCAGCCGGCCCGGAGCCACCGGTTGCACCAGCCGGTCCAGCCGGTCCAGCCGGTCCAGCCGGTTCGGCCGGTCCAGCAGTCGCGGGAGGCGGCAGCGGATGCGATGACGCCGGTCGTCTCCACTCCACCGGCCCCGCCGGCACGGGAAGTTCCGTCGGTGCGGGGCGTGCTGCCGGTACGGGAGACACTGCCTGTACGGGAGGCATCGCCCGCAGGGGAAGTGCTGCCGGTACGGGGCAACGTCCGGGAGCTCCGGGAGCCGGCCCGTCCCGTCGGCCAGGCCGTCGAGCGGACCGTCGGCACGGCAGTCACGGGTCTCCGCGATGTCGCAGCGGCCCTCTCGGGCGAATGGCCCCTGCCCATGCCGCCGTTGCCGGCCACACCCGAGGAGCCGCACGCCGGAACCGCACCGGTGTCCGATGCGCCCGGCAGGGGTGCACCGGTTTTCCCGGCCGCTCCCGGCACCGTCACCGCGTCCGTATCCCCCATCACCCCGGCGCCCGCCGTGTTCCTCGCGTCGCGGGGGAAAGTGGCGGCTCCTCACCGGGAGGCGGCGGAGCACCGTCCGGCACCCCGGGGGCCCCTCGGGCCAGACGGCGGACAGGGGCGTTCCGCGTCCGCCGAGGTCCACCCGCCCCGTGGCGGTGGCCAGCACGCCGTTCCTTCGGTGGACGGCACCTTCTTCGGGCTCGTGCGCGGCGCCGGTCTTCCGGCGACCACCGCACCGGTCCGTGACAGATCCGGCGACATCCTCGAATTCCCCGGCTAGGGCAGGCCTTTCCCCCGCCTCGACCTGCCGCGCGGGGGCGGAACAGGTCTGCCCGCCGTCCGGACGCACTCCGGACCGTCGAATGAATTCGAAGGATCTGACACACACATGCACAAGAACATCCGCCGTTCCATAGCCGTCGCTGCCACGGCCACCGGTATGTGGGCCCTCGGCACCGCAGCCGCAAGCGCGGACGAACTGCCCGTCTCCGTACCCCTTTCCACCCCCGACCACGCTGCCGATGCGGCCCACGTGATCGACGGCGTCGACGGTGCTGACGTCGCCGGCAAGGCAGGAGGCCTCCAGGACACCGCCCGGGCGAAGGCGGCCGATGTGACCTCCGCCGCCCGGAGCGGCGACGTGACCTCCGCCGTCCGGAGCGCCGTCGCCGGCCACGCGACCGACCGCGTCGACGCGACCCACGTCGCCGATTCCGCCGACCGCACGGACATCGCCCACCGCACGGACCTCGCCGACCTCGCCGACCTCGCCGACCTCGCCGACCTCGCCGACCTCGCCGGCCACGCCGCGCAGGTCCGGACCGAGGTCGCCGGAACCCTCGGCAAGACCACGGGCGCCACGGTCGGCAACCCCGCCCCCGAGGCTCCCGTCGACTACCTCTTCGGCCCCGTCGAGCAGCTCCCCGGCTACGGCCGGAACATCGGGACAATCGGGACCACCGCCGGAGGCGCCCTCAGTCAGGCCGCTCCGGTCGTCGGGCAGACCTCCGACGCGGTGCTGCCGCCCCTCGTCGCCGATGCCGTCTCCTCGGTGCTGCCGGTCGTCGAGCAGGCGCTCGGTGACGTCTCCACCCTCGCCCGGGGGGTCACCGGCGAGGTCGCGCCGTTCGCCGACGGAGTCGTTGCGCAGGCCGCTGCGCCCTTCGTGCAGGGTGTGACGACCGAGGTCCAGCCGCCGGCGTACGGGGTGACCGGTGCGGTCCAGCAGTTCGCCGAGGGCGTCGTCTCCGAGGCCCCGCCGCTGGCCCAGGGCCTGGCCGGGGACGCCGTCGCCCCGTTCGCCCAGGGGGTCACCGGCCAGGTGATGCCGCTCGCCCAGGGCATCGGTTCCGAGGCCCGGCCCTTCGCCGGTGGTGTCGTGTCCGCGGTCGGCGACGACGCTCGTCCGGCCGTGGCGCACGCGGCGTACGGCTCCGAGGGACTGACGTCCGTCACTCCGGCCTACGTCTCCGACACCGTGTCGTCGGCCTCGGCGGCGGTCCCGGCGCAGAACCGCGCGGCGCACCCCGTCGCCGCTCCGACGCACCCGCTCCAGGGGATCTGAGACGGTCTCCCGCACCACTCGCCACACCCCCTTCCGCACCATCCGTCACTCCGGGCACCGTCCCGGGCGACCTGCCGGGCGGCCCCCGTACGGTCCGGACCCACCCGGGTCCGGGGCAGGGGGCCGCCCGGTCCGCGTTCGGCCGGCCCGCCCTCGTCCGCCGTGTCGATTTGTCCACTGCGACCCGGCTACCAGCGCGATCTGTGACCGTAATCACCGCCCAGGTGTGATCTGCGATTTAGGGTCATGCGGGGCTCGGGGATAACCTGCGAGATGGACATGCCGCGTATTCGGTCACCGTGTGCGCCTTCCTTGTGACAGAGCAGTCACGTTGCCCCTCGCGGCACGCCCACGCAGAAAACCAACCGCGAGACCATTTGATAAGGGACGGACGCGCGTGGACCTGTTCGAGTACCAGGCGAGGGACCTCTTCGCCAAGCACGGTGTACCGGTGCTGGCCGGTGAAGTGATCGAGACGCCTGAGGCAGCCCGCGAGGCGACCGAGCGGCTGGGCGGCAAGTCTGTCGTCAAGGCACAGGTGAAGGTCGGTGGCCGCGGCAAGGCCGGTGGCGTGAAGCTGGCCGCCAACCCTGACGAGGCGGTCGCCCGGGCGACCGACATTCTCGGCATGGACATCAAGGGCCACACGGTCCACAAGGTGATGATCGCCGAGCTGTCCCCGGAGATCGAGGCGGAGTACTACGTCTCGTACCTCCTCGACCGCACCAACCGCACCTTCCTGGCCATGGCCTCGGTGCAGGGCGGCATGGACATCGAGGAGGTCGCGGAGAAGACCCCCGAGGCCCTCGCGAAGGTCCCGGTCAACGCCGTCGACGGGGTCGACATCGTCAAGGCCCGCGAGATCGTGGCCCAGGCGAAGTTCCCGGCCGACGTGGCCGAGGGTGTCGCCGAGGCCCTGGTGACCCTGTGGGACACCTTCGTCGCCGAGGACGCGCTCCTCGTCGAGGTCAACCCGCTGGTGAAGACCAAGGACGGCCGGATCCTGGCGCTGGACGGAAAGGTGTCTCTCGACGAGAACGCCGACTTCCGTCAGCCGGGTCACGAGGCGCTCGAGGACAAGGCCGCAGCCAACCCGCTCGAGGCTGCCGCCAAGGCCAAGAACCTCAACTACGTCAAGCTCGAAGGCGAGGTCGGCATCATCGGTAACGGTGCCGGTCTGGTCATGTCGACCCTGGACGTCGTCGCGTACGCCGGTGAGAACCACGGCAACGTGAAGCCCGCCAACTTCCTCGACATCGGTGGCGGCGCCTCCGCAGAGGTCATGGCGAACGGCCTGGAGATCATCCTCGGCGACCCGGACGTCAAGTCCGTGTTCGTCAACGTCTTCGGTGGCATCACCGCCTGTGACGAGGTCGCCAACGGCATCGTCCAGGCGCTGGAGCTGCTCAAGACCAAGGGCGAAGCGGTCACCAAGCCGCTCGTCGTGCGCCTTGACGGCAACAACGCGGAGCTGGGTCGCAAGATCCTTTCCGACGCCAACCACCCGCTCGTTCAGCGCGTGGACACCATGGACGGCGCGGCCGACAAGGCCGCCGAGCTCGCCGCGGCTGCGAAGTAAGGAAGAGGGACTCAGACCACCATGGCTATCTTCCTCACCAAGGACAGCAAGGTCATCGTCCAGGGGATGACCGGCTCGACGGGCATGAAGCACACCAAGCTCATGCTCGCCGACGGCACCAACATCGTCGGCGGCGTGAACCCGCGCAAGGCCGGCACGACCGTCGACTTCGACGGCACCGAGGTACCGGTCTTCGGCTCCGTCGCCGAGGCGATGGAGAAGACCGGCGCGAACGTGTCCGTCCTCTTCGTGCCGCCGGCCTTCTCCAAGGCCGCCGTCATCGAGGCGATCGACGCCGAGATCCCGCTGGCCGTCGTGATCACCGAGGGCATCGCTGTCCACGACTCGGCCGCCTTCTGGGCGTACGCCGGCGCGAAGGGCAACAAGACCCGGATCATCGGCCCGAACTGCCCGGGTCTCATCACCCCCGGCCAGTCCAACGCCGGCATCATCCCGGGCGACATCACCAAGCCCGGCCGCATCGGTCTCGTGTCGAAGTCCGGCACGCTGACCTACCAGATGATGTACGAGCTCCGTGACATCGGCTTCTCGTCCGCCGTCGGCATCGGTGGCGACCCGGTCATCGGTACGACGCACATCGACGCCCTCGAGGCGTTCGAGGCCGACCCCGACACCGACCTGATCGTCATGATCGGCGAGATCGGCGGCGACGCCGAGGAGCGTGCGGCGGACTTCATCGCGAAGCACGTCACCAAGCCGGTCGTCGGTTACGTCGCGGGCTTCACCGCCCCCGAGGGCAAGACCATGGGCCACGCCGGCGCCATCGTCTCCGGCTCCTCCGGCACCGCGCAGGCGAAGAAGGAGGCCCTCGAGGCCGCCGGCGTCAAGGTCGGCAAGACGCCGACCGAGACCGCCAAGCTGGCACGCGAGATCCTCGGCGCCTGACGCCTCACAGCGTCGGAGCACCACCGCAGGAACGCGGCACCGCACAACGACGCGGGCCCGCACCCCGATCAATCGGGCGGGCGGCAGGGATTCTGGCGCGGCGGTGGGA
>NZ_JBEOVJ010000061.1:0-50916 GCF_040295435.1 Streptomyces sp. NPDC002809 | reverse complement strand
GCCGCCGCGGTCCTGGAGCGCCTGCGGGAGGTCCCAGTGGTAGAGCGTGGGGAACGGGGTGATCCCGGCGTCGAGGAGGCCGTCGCCCGGACACGACCACACCGCTTCCTGTATGTCATGTCGCCGTTACCGGGCATTCAGACGCCCTTGGGACCCTCTCAGGATGCAGCCAGCTGTGCCGACCCCCCGCAACGGGAGAAATCCCGGCAGAGAGCGTGCCGAGCGCGCAATCTCCGCGATCTCGATCCCCTCCGACGCGCCCCCGGAGCACTCCGCGCGGAAGAATGGGCCCATGAGCCAGCAGCCCAGCTCCGAGGTCCCGGTCCAGCCCACCGCCCAGCCGTCCGTCGGCTCCCTCGCCGCACACCGGCCGCACGCCGTCGCCACCCCGTCCTCCTCCTCCGCCGCCCTGTCCACCGCGGCCGACCTGGACCCCGACATCGACGCGGACGCCGACGCGTACGAACCCGACGTCGACGGGGACGAGCTGCCCCAGGGCCGCTTTCTCGACCGGGAACGCAGTTGGCTCGCGTTCAACGAACGCGTCCTGGAACTGGCCGAGGACCCGGCGACACCACTCCTCGAACGGGCTAATTTCCTCGCCATCTTCGCGTCGAACCTGGACGAGTTCTTCATGGTCCGGGTTGCGGGCCTGAAGCGCCGCATCGCGACCGGTGTCGCCACCCGGTCCGCCTCCGGTCTCCAGCCCCGCGAGGTCCTCGACCTGATCTGGACCCGCTCGCGCGAACTCATGGCCCGGCACGCCGCCTGCTACCAGCAGGACGTCGCCCCGGCCCTGTCCGACGAGGGCATCCAGCTGATCCGCTGGCCCGAGCTGACCGAGAAGGAACAGGCCCGCCTGTTCACCTTCTTCCGCCAGCGCGTCTTCCCCGTACTGACCCCCCTCGCCGTGGACCCGGCGCACCCCTTCCCGTACATCTCCGGCCTCTCGCTCAACCTCGCCGTCGTCGTACGCAACCCGGTCAGCGGCCACCGCCACTTCGCCCGGGTCAAGGTGCCGCCCCTGCTGACCCGCTTCCTGGAGGCCTCGCCGCAGCGCTACGTCCCCATCGAGGACGTCATCGCCGCCCACCTCGAAGAGCTCTTCCCCGGCATGGAGGTCCTCGCGCACCACATGTTCCGGGTCACCAGGAACGAGGACCTGGAGGTCGAGGAGGACGACGCGGAGAACCTGCTCCAGGCCCTGGAGAAGGAGCTCATGCGGCGCCGCTTCGGCCCGCCGGTCCGCCTGGAGGTCGAGGAGTCCATCGACCCGTACGTGCTGGACCTGCTGGTCCGCGAGCTGAAGGTGTCCGACGCGGAGGTCTACCCGCTGCCCGGACCGCTCGACCTCACCGGGCTGTTCGGCATAGCGTCCCTGGACCGGCCCGAGCTGAAGTTCCCCAAGTTCATCGCCGGAACGCACCGCGACCTCGCCGAGGTGGAGTCCGCCTCCGCGCCCGACATCTTCGCCGCGCTGCGGGAACGCGACGTGCTGCTGCACCACCCGTACGACTCCTTCTCGACCTCCGTCCAGGCCTTCCTGGAGCAGGCGGCCGGCGACCCGGACGTCCTCGCGATCAAGCAGACGCTGTACCGGACCTCGGGCGACTCCCCGATAGTGGACGCCCTGATCGACGCAGCCGAGTCCGGCAAGCAGGTCCTCGTACTCGTCGAGATCAAGGCCCGCTTCGACGAGCAGGCCAACATCAAATGGGCGCGCAAGCTGGAGGAGGCGGGCTGCCACGTCGTCTACGGGCTCGTCGGCCTGAAGACGCACTGCAAGCTCTCGCTCGTCGTCCGCCAGGAGGGCGACACCCTTCGCCGCTACTCGCACGTCGGCACGGGCAACTACCACCCCAAGACGGCCCGGCTGTACGAGGACCTCGGCCTGCTCACCGCCGACCCGCAGGTCGGCGCGGACCTCTCCGACCTCTTCAACCGGCTCTCCGGCTACTCACGCCGCGAGACCTACCGCCGGCTGCTCGTCGCCCCGAAGTCGCTGCGCGACGGGCTGATCGTCCGGATCAACAAGGAGATCGCGCACCAGCGGGCCGGCCGGCCCGCCTACGTCCGCATCAAGGTCAACTCGATGGTCGACGAAGCGATCATCGACGCCTGCTACCGGGCCGCGCAGGCGGGCGTCCCGGTCGACATCTGGGTCCGCGGCATCTGCGCGATCCGCCCCGGCGTCACCGGCCTCTCCGAGAACATCCGGGTCCGCTCCATCCTGGGCCGCTTCCTCGAACACTCCCGGGTCTTCTCGTTCGGCAACGGCGGCGAGCCCGAAGTCTGGTTCGGCAGCGCCGACATGATGCACCGCAATCTCGACCGCCGCATCGAGGCCCTGGTCCGGGTCACCGACCCCGCGCACCGGGCCGCTCTCAGCCGGCTCCTGGAGACCGGCATGGCCGACACCACCTCCTCCTGGCACCTGGGTCCCGACGGGAACTGGACCCGGCACGCCACGGACGCGGAGGGCCGGCCGCTGCGGCACGTACAGGAAATGCTCATTGACGCCCGGAGGCGCCGGCGTGCGACGCCCTGACCATCAGACACAGGCGGACGTGACCGCGGGGACGGTGCTCGCACCGTATCTGCGCGCACAGGCCGCGGACTTCCTGCGCAGCCTGCGTCTGCACCGCGAGAACAGTGCCCCCACGGACGCCGGCCCCCAGGCCGCCGAACAGGCCGCCTGGGCGCTGCGCCGTTCGGCCCGCCGGATCAGCGGCACCCTGCACACCTTCCGGGCGGCGCTCGACCCGCTCTGGGCCGAGCAGCTGCGCACCGAGCTGGCCTGGCTGTCCGGCACGCTCGCCCGCGAGCACGCATACGCGGACCGGCTGACCCGGCTCCTCGAAGCGCTGCACGGACTGTCGGGCGCGCCCCTGCCGGCGGCCCGTACCGAGTCCGGTGGCAGCTCCGCCGACAAGGAGCGCGCCGTCCTCGGCGTCGGCGCAGCCCGCGCCGGTGCGCTGCTGGAGCGGCAGCTGACCCTGGCCCGCACCCGCGCCCACTCCGCGGCTCTCCAGGCGCTCGGCTCCTCCCGCTTCCACGCGGTGGCCGACGCGGTCGCGCTGCTCGCCTCCGAGGTCCCGCTCTCCGCCGCGGCCGCCGAACCCGCCGGTGAGCTGCTGCGCGAGCCCGCCGACCGGGCGGAGCAACGGCTGCTCGGCGCCGTCGCGGCGCTCCCCCCGTACGAGACGGCCGAGCCGTACAACGAGGCACACGACGCGCCCTGGCACCAGACCCGGCTGCTGCTGCGCCTGCACCGGTACGCCCATGAGGTGGTCCGGGGCAACCCCGATCCGGTCCTGGCCGGACCGGGCCACGCGCTCGATCTGCACCGGGACGCGGCGGAGGCGGCCGCGGCGGCCTCCGCGGCCGCCCGCACCCCCCGCATCGCGCCGACGACGGCGTACGCCCTGGGGGTGCTCCACGCCGACCAGCGCCACGAGGTGGAGGCGGCGCGGGCGGTCTTCCGGGAGAGCTGGCCGTACGCCACGGCGGCGGCCCGGCCATGACCCGGACGGCGAACGGCACGGTGCGGGCGGCGGGCTGCGTGCTCTGGCGCCGCCCGCCCGCGTCCGCCGGCGGCGGCGTGGAGCTCTGCCTCGTACACCGTCCGCGTTATGACGACTGGTCGTTCCCGAAGGGCAAGCTGAAGCGCGGTGAGTCCCCGCGGGACGCGGCCCTGCGCGAGGTCCTGGAGGAGACGGGCCACCACTGCGTGCCGCGTGCCGTGCTGCCGATGGTCCGGTACGTCGCGAACGGCCGGCCGAAAGAGGTCACGTACTGGTCAGCCGAGGCCACGGCGGGCACCTTCGTGCCGAACGACGAGGTGGACGGGGTGCTGTGGCTCCGGCCGGCGGCCGCCCGCGCCCGCCTGACCCAGCCCCGCGACCGCGATCTGCTGGACGCGGCCCTGCGGACCCTGCCACCCGCGTAGCCGGGCCCTGGTCGCTTGCGCAGCCGGGCCGCCGTTGTCTGCGCAGCCGGGCCACTCCACACACGTAGCCGGGCCTGGTCGCTTGCGCAGCCGGGCCGCCGTTGTCTGCGCAGCCGGGCCATTCCACCCGCGTAGCCGGGCCTGGTGTCTGCGTAACCAGGCCATTCCACCCACGCAACCGGGCCCTGCCACCCCCGTGACCAGGCCCTGCCACCGCCGCAACCAGGCCCTGCCCGCGCCTCCCAAGGCCTGGCGCCGCTCCGGACTGCGGCCGGCCGTGCCGGCCGGCCCGTCCGGCATTCGAGGACGGAACCCCCGCCCGGGGCCGGGCCGCCCCCTCGTGAACGCGCGCCTCGGGACACCCCACCGCGCCCTCGGGCCACAGGCCCGACCGCCCGGAACCAGGCCGCCCGACACGGTTCACCTTCCGTTCACTCACCCCCGCAAGCCGCTTCACCTGTTCTGCCTAATTTCGGCAGTGCACGGTGCGAGGCACACACCGCACCGACCACGACTTCCGTACCACCCACACATCGCACGCCGTCGTAGAACGAAACACCTCGGCGGCTCCTGGAAGGAACACCCGAAAGTGAAGCTTCAGCGCAAGAACCGGCTTCGTGCCACCGCGCTCGGTGCCCTCGCCGTCTCCGGCGCCCTGGTCCTCACGGCGTGCGGTTCGGACAACAACAGCGGCAGCGACACCGGCGGCACCGCCGGTGCGACGAAGGCCGCGTCGAACGTCAAGTGCGACGGCGCCAAGGGCCAGCTGCGCGCCTCCGGGTCCAGCGCCCAGAAGAACGCCATGGACCTCTGGGTCAAGGAGTACATGGCCGCCTGCTCCGGCGTGGAGATCAACTACAACTCCTCCTCGTCCGGCGAGGGCATCGTCGCCTTCAACCAGGGCACCGTCGGCTTCGCCGGCTCCGACTCGGCGCTCAAGCCCGAAGAGGTCGCCGACTCGAAGAAGATCTGCAAGACCGGCCAGGGCATCAACCTCCCGATGGTCGGCGGCCCGATCGCGGTCGGCTTCCACCTCGAGGGTGTCGACAGCCTCGTCCTGGACGCCCCCACCCTCGCCAAGATCTTCGACACGAAGATCAAGAAGTGGAACGACGAGGCGATCGCCAAGCTCAACCCGGGTGCCAAGCTCCCGGACAAGGCGATCCAGGCCTTCCACCGCTCCGAGGACTCCGGCACCACCCAGAACCTCGGCAAGTACCTGTCCGCCACGGCCCCGAGCGACTGGAAGTACGAGGCCGAGAAGAAGTGGCCGGCCCCCGGTGGCCAGGGTGCGACCGGCTCGTCCGGCGTCGCCACCCAGGTCAAGCAGGTCGACGGTTCGATCGGCTACTTCGAGCTCTCGTACGCCGCCTCGCAGCAGATCACCACGGTCGACATCAACACCGGTGGCGCCGCCCCGGTGAAGGCCTCCTCGGAGAACGCCTCCAAGGCCATCGCCGCCGCCGAGGTCAAGGGCACCGGCAAGGACCTGGCGCTCGACCTCGACTACACCACCAAGGCCGAGGGCGCGTACCCGCTGGTCCTGGTGACGTACGAGGTCGTCTGCGACACCGGCAACAAGGCCGACACCCTCGGCACGGTCAAGTCCTTCCTGACCTACACCGCCTCCGCGGACGGCCAGAAGCTCCTCACCGAGGCCGGCTACGCCCCGATCCCCGAGGCGATCAACGCCAAGGTCCGCGAGACGGTCGCCGGCCTCTCGTAACCCGCACACCCCGCAAGACGCACGACGCACGAGGCGGCCGGTCCGGTGCACTCCTCCGGACCGGCCCGCCACCTCAGCCCCATCCGGTGCACCGCCGCCAGGGGAGCCCCCGGCTCCCCCACACAGACCGGAAAGACCATGGCTTCCACCACACAGACAGAAATTCCACCGGCCCCGCCGGGCAGGCGCACCCGCGCCAGGTCCACCGGCCGCGCCGGTGACAAGATCTTCCTGGGCCTCTCCCGGGGATCCGGCATCCTGCTGCTCGTGATCATGGCGTCGATCGCCGTGTTCCTCACCTACCGCGCCGCGATCGCCATCTCCGAGGACGAGGGCAACTTCCTCACCACCTTCGACTGGAACCCGGCCGGCGACCCGCCGGTCTTCGGCATCGCCGTCCTGCTCTTCGGCACCGTCGTCAGCTCGATCATCGCGATGGCCATCGCGGTTCCGATCGCTGTCGGCATCGCCCTGTTCATCTCGCACTACGCGCCGCGCAAGCTGGCCGGTCCGATCGCGTACGTGATCGACCTGCTCGCCGCGGTGCCCAGCATCGTCTACGGCATCTGGGGCGCCCTCGTCCTGGTGCCGTACCTCGAGGGCCTGAACCTCTGGCTCGACCAGTTCTTCGGCTGGACGTACATCTTCGAGAAGACCGAGATCGGCGTCGCCCGCTCGCTCTTCACCGTCGGCATCCTGCTCGCGATCATGATCCTGCCGATCGTGACCAGCGTCAGCCGCGAGGTGTTCCTCCAGGTCCCGAAGATGAACGAGGAGGCCGCGCTCGCCCTCGGCGCCACCCGCTGGGAGGTCATCCGCCTCTCGGTGCTGCCGTTCGGCCGCTCCGGCGTGATCTCCGCGTCCATGCTGGGCCTGGGCCGCGCGCTCGGCGAGACGATGGCCGTCGCCACGGTCCTGTCGCCGAGCTTCCTCATCTCGCTGCACGTGCTCAATCCGGGCGGCGGGACGTTCGCCCAGAACATCGCCGCGAAGTTCGGCGAGGCCGACGCGTTCGGGCGCGACGCCCTGATCGCCTCCGGCCTGGTCCTCTTCGTCCTCACCCTGCTGGTCAACGGCGCCGCGCGGCTCATCATCGCCCGCCGCAAGGAGTACTCGGGGGCCAACGCATGAGCCACGCATCCACGAGCGTCCAGGACCGCCCGACGCCCCCCGCGCCCCCCGCGCCGCGCAACAGCCTCAGCAGCCGGACCCTGCCCCGCCTGGCCCCGCTCGGCTTCGCCGCCGTGTCGACAGCCCTCGGCGTCGGCATCAGCCTGGCGGCCGGCTGGCAGAGCCGCGTCCAGTGGGGCCTGATCTCCGCGCTGCTCTTCCTGGCGCTCTCGTACGTCGCGACCACCGTCGTCGAGAACCAGCGCCAGGCCCGCGACCGCCTCGCCACCAGCCTCGTGTGGGTGTGCTTCCTGATCGCCGTCGTCCCGCTGGCCTCGCTGCTCTGGACGACCATCAGCCGCGGCTCCGAGCGCCTGGACCCCTACTTCCTGACCCACTCGATGGCCGGCGTCCTCGGTCCCGAGGCCAGCGGCGGTGTCTACCACGCCCTGATCGGCACCCTGGAGCAGGTCGGCATCGCCACGCTGATCTCCGCCCCGCTCGGCCTGCTCACCGCGGTCTACCTGGTGGAGTACGGCAAGGGCGCACTCGCCAAGGCCGTCACCTTCTTCGTCGACGTGATGACGGGCATCCCGTCCATCGTGGCCGGTCTGTTCATCCTCTCGATCATGCTGATCGCGGGACTGGAGCCGTCCGGTCTGATGGGCGCCCTGGCCCTGACCATCCTGATGATCCCGGTCGTGGTCCGCTCCACCGAGGAGATGCTGAAGCTCGTACCGAACGAGCTCCGCGAGGCCTCCCTCGCCCTCGGCATCCCGAAGTGGCGCACCATCCTGAAGGTGGTCCTGCCGACCGCGATCGGCGGCATCGCCACCGGCGTCATGCTCGCCATCGCGCGCATCGCCGGCGAGACCGCGCCGATCATCCTGTTGGTCTTCGGCAGCCAGCTGATCAACCCGAACCCCTTCGAAGGCGCCCAGTCGTCACTGCCGTTCTACATCTACGAGCAGTACAAGATCGGCGAGGCCGCGTCCTACGACCGCGCCTGGGCCGCTGCCCTGGTCCTGATCGCCTTCGTCATGATCCTCAATCTGGTGGCCCGCGGCATCGCCCGCTGGAAGGCCCCGAAGACCGGCCGCTGAGGCCAGCAGAAAGCAGTGATTCAGATGGCCAAGCGCATCGACATCAGTGGCCTGTCAGCCTTCTACGGCAGCCACAAGGCGATCGACGACATCTCCATGACCGTGGAGCCCCGCTCCGTGACCGCCTTCATCGGCCCGTCCGGCTGCGGCAAGTCCACCTTCCTGCGCACCCTGAACCGGATGCACGAGGTCACCCCCGGTGGCCGCGTCGAGGGCAAGGTGCTGCTGGACGACGAGAACCTGTACGGATCGAACGTCGACCCGGTCACCGTGCGCCGCACCGTGGGCATGGTCTTCCAGCGCCCGAACCCGTTCCCGACCATGTCGATCTTCGACAACGTGGCGGCGGGCCTGCGGCTGAACGGCAAGTACCGCAAGAGCACCCTGAACGACATCGTGGAGAAGTCGCTGCGCGGCGCGAACCTCTGGAACGAGGTCAAGGACCGGCTGAACAAGCCCGGCTCCGGCCTCTCCGGCGGTCAGCAGCAGCGCCTGTGCATCGCCCGCGCCATCGCGGTCGAGCCGGACGTCCTGCTGATGGACGAGCCGTGCTCCGCCCTGGACCCGATCTCCACCCTCGCCATCGAGGACCTGATCGGTGAGCTGAAGGAGCGCTTCACGATCGTCATCGTGACGCACAACATGCAGCAGGCGGCCCGGGTCTCGGACCGCACGGCGTTCTTCAACCTCGCGGCGGTCGGCATGCCCGGCAAGCTCGTCGAGATCGACGAGACGGCACGCATCTTCTCCAACCCCTCGGTCCAGGCCACGGAGGACTACATCTCCGGCCGCTTCGGCTGACCGGTCCCTCCCCAGACGGCCTTGGGGTGCTGCATGGCGGTGCCACCACAAGGCGAAAGGTCCGCCCCGCTCTCCTCACGGAGAGCGGGGCGGACCCGTTCGTACGGTGGCCGGTCCGGCGGTCAGCCGAACAGCAGGAGGACGATCCCGTAGCTCGCCGCGGCAACCAGCGCCGCGGCAGGCATCGTGATGAACCAGCCGAGGATGATGTTCTTCGCGACACCCCAGCGCACCGCGTTCACCCGCTTGGTAGCGCCCACACCCATGATCGCCGAGGTGATCACATGCGTCGTCGAGATCGGCGCGTGGAACAGGAACGCCGAGCCGAACATGATCGACGCACCCGTCGTCTCCGCGGCGAAGCCCTGCGGCGGGTCCAGCTCGATGATCTTCCGGCCGAGCGTCCGCATGATGCGCCAGCCACCGGCGTACGTACCCAGCGACAGCATCAGCGCGCAGACGAGCTTCACCCAGACCGGGATCGGGTCGCTGTACGTCTCGTGGCCGGAGATGACCAGGGCCATCACCACGATGCCCATCGTCTTCTGCGCGTCCTGCAGACCGTGACCGAGCGCCATGCCCGCGGCCGAGACGGTCTGCGCGATCCGGAAACCGCGCTTGGCCTTGTGCGGGTTGGACTTCCGGAACATCCACATGATGGCGACCATCACCAGATAGCCGACCACCAGGCCGATCACCGGCGAGATGAACATCGGGATGACGACCTTGTCGAGCACCCCGTCCCAGTGCACCAGCGTCCCGCCCGCGAGCGCGGCGCCGACCATGCCGCCGAACAGGGCATGGGAGGACGACGACGGCAGGCCGAAGTACCAGGTGATCAGGTTCCAGATGATCGCGCCGACCAGTGCGGCAAAGAGGATTCCCATCCCCTTGTCGCCCGTGGGCGTCGCGATTAGACCCTCGCTGACGGTCTTGGCGACCCCGCTGCCGAGGAAGGCACCGGCGAGGTTCATCACAGCCGCCATGGCCAGGGCCGCCCGCGGGGTCAGTGCCCGGGTGGAGACCGACGTGGCGATCGCGTTCGCCGAGTCGTGGAAGCCGTTCGTGTACGTGAAGCCGAGCGCGACGCCGATGGTCACGACCAGCACAAAGGTGTCCACGTGGTTCAGGACTCCTTGACCGCGATGGTCTCCACCGTGTTCGCGACGTGCTCGAACGCGTCGGCAGCCTCTTCCAGCACGTCCACGATCTGCTTCAGCTTCAGCACCTCTATGGCGTCGTACTTGCCGTTGAAGAGCTGGGCGAGCAGCTTGCGGTGGATCTGGTCGGCCTGGTTCTCCAGGCGGTTGACCTCGATCCAGTACTCGGTGAGGTTGTCCATGGTCCGCAGGTTCGGCATGGCCGCGGCGGTCAGTTCCGCCGCCCGCGCCAGCACCTCGACCTGCTGCTCGACACCCTTGGGGAGCTCGTCGACCTGGTACAGAACGACCAGGTCGACGGCCTCCTCCATGAAGTCCATGATGTCGTCGAGCGACGAGGCCAGGTTGTAAATGTCCTCGCGGTCGAACGGCGTAATGAATGAGGAGTTCAGCTGGTGGAAGATCGCGTGGGTGGCATCGTCCCCCGCGTGCTCCGCTGCCCGCATGCGCTCCGCGATCTCGACTCGGGAGGCAGAATCCGCCCCGAGCAGTTCCATCAGGAGTTTCGAGCCCGTGACGATGTTGTCCGCGGATGCGGAGAACATGTCGTAGAAGCTCGTCTCCCTGGGGGTCAGACGAAAGCGCACGTGGGGTCCTCGGGGTGCTTTGGATTCGGTCAGGCTGATGCTAGGCGCATCATCCGGCCACGGCTAACCGGCATTCTTCAGTGTCGCGCATCAGGCACAGTGATCAGCACGGGGCCCCGGTCACGTTTCAGCTGAATTCGTTAGGATATACCCACCAGGGGTATATAAACGGCAGGGTAAAGGGAAAACGGGAGGCAGCAATGACCACCACCGAGGCCACCGAGGCGGATCGGGCGCCGGACACGGCGGACGGCACGGGCACGGCCGACGCCACAGCTCCCACCGAAGCGCTCGTGACCGACCACGACCGTGGGATACACGGCTACCACCACCAGAAGGCCGAGCACCTCAAGCGCCTGCGCCGCATCGAGGGCCAGATCCGCGGCCTGCAGCGCATGGTCGACGAGGACGTCTACTGCATCGACATACTCACCCAGGTCTCGGCGTCCACCAAGGCGCTCCAGTCCTTCGCTCTCCAGCTTCTGGAAGAGCACCTGCGCCACTGCGTCGCCGACGCCGCCGTCAAGGGCGGCGAGGAGATCGACGCGAAGGTCGAGGAGGCCACCAAGGCCATCGCCCGGCTGCTGCGCACCTGATCAGGGCCTCGCCCCACACCTGCCGACCACCCCGTCACCCCCGGTGCTCCGCCTGCCGGGGGACGGTGGTGCGCTCGGTGATCACCTTGACGTCGAGCACCTCGTCGATACGGTCCGCGCTCAGCCGCTCCCCGATCGCCGCCGACGCCGCGATCATCAGCTCCCCGCACAGCTCGATCTCGGCGAGAGCCACATGGTCCGATACGGTCCGCGGGCTGAGCGTCACCACGTCACTCACCTCTCACTGCCGTCGCCGACTTCCCAGAGTAGGGATCGCGACACACGCCGCGCATGGCACGGACGGACCATTTCGCTACCGCCAGATGCCTAGAAGGGGCTGGGAACGACGGGCCCCGGCCGGTCACTCCCGCCGCCCCTGTTCGATCTCTCCGGTGTAGATGTCACCCGCGTCCGGCAACGGCACGGAGACCGCCACCCCGAACCCGTACAGCAGCGTCGTCGACACCACCTCACGCGTCTGCCCGTCGTTGGCGAAGCTGAACCGGTGCCGCACCTTGCGCAGCCGGCCCTGCTCGTCCAGATACGCGTCGAACGGCACCGTGTCCGTACGGAACCCCTTCGCGGCGGCCGTCAGCGCACCCCGCGAGGCGGCCGAGGCCCGGCGCGCGGCCCGTGCGATGTCGGTGGTCCCCCGGTAGTGCCGCACCGTCACCCCGGCCAGATCGGTCTCCCCCAGGTACGTCACCTTGCCCGCCCCGCTCAGCAGTTCGGCCGCGGCCATCGGGTCGGTGACGCCGCCGGTCACCAGATTGCCGTCCGCCAGCGCCGTCGTGTCGATCCTGACCCATTTGTCCGCCGGCACCCCGGCACCGCGGTTCATCATGTAGAGCGCCCCCGGGGCCAGCAGTTCCGTGATGGGCCGGTGCTCCTCCTCACCCGCCGCGTCCTGCGGCAGTACGACCTTGAGGAGGCCGGACTGGGTGCGGAAGTCGTACGACCCCTTGCCCCGGATCGTCACCCGGGTGCCGCCGGCCGCCGTCTCCATCGACGTGACGACCTCCGCGCTCCCGGCCGCGGGCCGGTCCCCGGCACCCGGCGTGGCCCCCGTCCCCACGAGCACCGCCGCTGCCCGCCGCACGGCTTCGGCGGCTGCGGGACCGGACCGGTCGTCGGCCGCGGCACCGCCCCCGCCGTCCACCGCGC
Organism: Streptomyces sp. NPDC002809; assembly: GCF_040295435.1. NCBI lineage: Bacteria > Bacillati > Actinomycetota > Actinomycetes > Kitasatosporales > Streptomycetaceae > Streptomyces > Streptomyces sp. NPDC002809. The sequence goes on along the minus strand of NZ_JBEOVJ010000061.1, from coordinate 38,720 downwards.
AGCCGGCGGCCGCCACCATCACGCCCACCACGGCGAGGGCGCACACAGCGCGCGTCCCGCCTCCGGACCTGTGCTGCTGCACCACCATCGCCTGCCAACCCCCAACGCCGACCGCCTGCCCGTGCCCCCACCCGTTCCGCATAACGACAGCCCCTGCCCCCCGTCACGCCGCTCGCACACCCCTCACCATCACAGGGCCCCGCCCAGTACCGTGGGCACGTGTACGACCAACACACCGCCGAGGTCCCGCCGACCGTCCCACCGGCCCGGACCGCCCACGAAGCCACCACCGTCGAACGGGGCTCGTTCTGCGTCGCCCGCTGCAGTTGCGGCTGGTCGGGACCGGCCCGCCGCTCCCGCGACCTGGCCCGCACGGACGCCGAGGACCACCGCACGACAGCGGCCTGACCTCCGCCTTCTCCGCCTGTCCTCGTCCTCTCCCCCCACCCCGGAGGTCCGATGACCCTGCCGAACCGGCGCACCGTACTGACCGCAGGCGCCGCGGCCGTACTCACGGGCGCCGCCACCACCGCGTGCGACAGCCCCGGCACCGGCACCGACACACCCGCCGCAGGCCCCACCCCGGCCACGTCGGCGGCGACCGCCGCGTCCCCCGCCACACCGTCGGCGGCCTCGCCCGCCGTTCCGGCGGACTGGCCGGCCCTGGGCAAGAGCCTCGCCGGTTCCCTCGTACGCCCCGACGACGCGGCCTATCCGACCGCCCGTCAGCTCTACAACACCCGTTACGACGACCAGAAACCGGCCGCGGTCGCCTATGTCCGGCACGAGGCCGACATCCGCGAGTGCCTGGCGTTCGCCCGCCGCAGCTCCGTGCCCGTCGCCATCCGCAGCGGCGGGCACTCCTACGCCGGCTGGTCCAGTGGCAACGGGCGGCTCGTCATTGACGTCTCGTCACTCAACAGCGTCGACCGGGACGGCACGATCGGCGCGGGCGCCCGGCTCCTCGACGTCTACCAGGGCCTCGCCGCACACGGCCTGACGATCCCCGGCGGCTCCTGCCCCACGGTCGGCATCTCCGGCCTGACCCTCGGCGGCGGCCACGGAGTCGCCTCGCGCGCGTACGGCCTGACCTGCGACAGCCTCACCGCCGCGACGATCGTCACCGCCGACGGCAGGACGCTCACCGCCGACGCGACCCACCACCCGGACCTGTTCTGGGCGCTGCGCGGCGCGGGCAACGGCAACTTCGGGGTCGTCACCGAACTCCGCTTCCGTACCCGTCCCGCCCCGCAGACCGTCTCCGCGTACATGTCCTGGCCCTGGTCGCGCGCCCGGGCGGTGGTGACGGCCTGGCAGGAGTGGGGCCCGGACCAGCCGGACGAGATCTGGTCCGCCGCACACGTCGCGGCAGGACCGGGCGGCGGGAACCCGACCGTGTCGGTCTCGGCGTTCAGCCTCGGCACGTACAGCGATCTGCAGAACGCCGTCGACCGTCTCGCCGACCGGATCGGCGCCTCCGCGTCCTCGGTCTCGCTGCGCCGCCGCAGCTACCAGGAGGCGATGCTCGTGTACGCGGGCTGCTCGGGCATCACCGACGCCCAGTGCCACCTGCCCGGCACCACACCGGGCCGCAGCCCGCAGGGTTCGCTCCAGCGCGAGACGTACGCGGCGGCGTCCGACTTCTACGACCGCTCGCTGTCCCCGGCGGGCGTCCAGGCCCTGCTCGACCGGACCGAGGCCTTCACCCGGATCGGCGCGGACGAGGGCGGCGGCGGCTCGGTCGCCCTCACCGCACTGGGCGGCGCGATCAACCGGGTCGACCCGCAGGCCACCGCGTTCGTCCACCGCGGTTCGCGGATGCTCGCCCAGTACATCGGCGCCTGGCGCACGGGCACGGCCGGCACCTCTCAGCAGAAGTGGCTGAAAGACACCCACTCGGCGATGCGCCGTCACGCATCGGGGGCGGCGTACCAGAACTACACGGACCCGGCTCTGACGGACTGGCGCAAGGCCTACTACGGCACGGCGGCCGCCCGCCTCGGCGAGGTGAAGAAGAGCTACGACCCGGAGGGATTCTTCACGTACCCGCAATCACTGTGAGCGGTACGGGCGCCCGAGGCTCGCTGCGGCGGAGGCGCCAGCACGGGGCACAACCGACCGGCACGGGATCGCTGCGGCGGAGGCGCCTGGCCGGCGGGTTGGGCCGGAGGCGCCTGAACTCCGGGTTGAGCCGAAGGCGCCCTGCCCGCACGAGAGGCGCCCTGCCTGCACGGGAGCCGACTGGCTGCAGGGGAGGTGCTCCGCCCGCAGGTCGCGGCGAGGGTGCCCGGCCTGCGGGTTGGACCGAAGGCACCTCAACTGCAGGTTGAGCCGAAGGCCCCCTGCCCGCACGAGAGGAGCCCTGCCTGCACGGGAGCCGACTGGCTGCAGGGGAGGTGCTCCGCCTGCAGGTCGCGGCGAGGGTGCCCGGCCTGCGGGTTGGACCGAAGGCACCTCAACTGCGGGTTGAGCCGAAGGCCCCCTGCCCGCACGAGAGGCGCCTGGCCTGCGGCGGAGGTACCCGGCCTGCAGGTCGGGCACGGGGCACCTGGGCCTGCACCGGAGGTGCCCTGCCCACACCGGGCGGGCCGCGCCGCGGCCTTCCGGCCTAGGCGGCCAGCCCCTTCTCGCCCTCCGAGCCGCCACCCGAACCGGGTCGGGGCTCGGGAATCCCGAGCGCCTCGCCGCTGCCGTCGGCCGCAGGCGCGAGCGGACTGCGCGACCTGACCAGCCTGCCCAGCCGGCCGGACCGCGAGACGGCACCCACCAGCGGCGTCAGCAGCATCATCGCGAGCGGAGCGAGCAGCAACGCGGCTGCCGTGCCGAGCGCGAAGCCGCCGATGACATCGGTCGGGTAGTGAACGCCCATGTAGATCCGGCAGAAGCCCTCCAGCAGGGCGAGCGCGATCGCGGCGATGCCGAACTTCCGGTTCGCCACGAAGAGCCCGACGCCGAGGGCCATCGCCATGGTGGCGTGATCGCTGACGAAGGAGAAGTCGTTCTTCCCGTCCACCAGGACGTCCAGCCCCTGGTGGTCCTTGAACGGTCTCGGCCGTTCCACGAATCCACGGATCGGAATGTTGATCAGCAGGGCGATCCCGGCCGCGAGCGGCGCCCAGACGAGCCCGGCGACAGCGGTCACCGAATCCTCGGCCGTGCCGCGTCGGCGGACACTCCACCAGCACCACAGGACCACCAGGACCATGCCGAGCATGATCCCGTACTCACCGACGAACTCCATGACCCGGTCGAACCACGTGGGAGCGGACTTCGCGAGCCCGTTGATGTCGTAGAGCAGGCTGACATCGGGGTTCGACCCATCCAGTGCGAGTCCAGCCATCTGCCGCGGCCCCTTGCCTTGTCTGCTGCTGCGGCACACACCCCTGTGTGCCGCTATGACGAACCCCCGTATTCGGTTCGATCACTTACGTGCGTCGGGGCGACGCTAGGTCAATGGCTGCGGCCCCGGTCCAACCAGAGAACGACGCGTCCCGTGCGTACGTTCCACTCTCTACCGAATGATCACCATGACGTTATCGAAGAGTGACTCATCGTCGCAGCTCAGGGCCCAGGCTTCACAGAGAGTTCCGGCCACCGGCGCCCTGGGGTCATGCCGCCGGCCGGGCGGTCGGAAGCGCGGCGGCCCCGTCCTTCGTGACGCGTGTCGCACCGAAGTAGTCGGGCGTGTCGATCTTGTCGAACCGGATGACGGCACCGGTGTACGGAGCGTTGATCATGTACCCGCCCCCGACGTACAGGCCGACGTGGTGAATGGCCCGCGAGTTGGCCAGGTCGTCGGAGAAGAACACCAGGTCACCGGGGAGCAACTCGTCGCGCGATGGGTGCGGACCGGCGTTGTACTGGTCGTTCGCCACACGGGGCAGCTCGATGTCGACGGTCCGGTACGCGGCCTGGGTCAGTCCCGAACAGTCGAACCGCCCGCCCTGCTCCGCGGTGCCGTTGCCGCCCCAAAGGTATTTCGTACCGAGCTTCTTCTGGGCGAAGTAGATGGCGCCCGCGGCCTGCTGGGAGGGCTGCACCCGCCCGACGGGCCGGGCGAAGCTCTTCTCCAGGGAACGGATGATCCTGACGTAGTTCTGCGTCTCCGAAATGGCGGGAACTCCACCGGCCTTGATGACCCGGTACGCACCGGCGTTGTACGCGGCCAGCATGTTGTCCGTCGGATCCCCGGGGACCTTCTTCACATACCCGGCGAGCTCGCAGTCGTACGAAGCCGCGGACGGAATCGCGTCGGCGGGGTCCCAGACGTCCCGGTCACCGTCCTTGTCCCCGTCGACCCCGTGCGAGGCCCAGGTCCCCGGGATGAACTGGGCGATGCCCTGAGCAGCGGCCGGGCTCTGCGCGCGCGGGTTCCAGCCGCTCTCCTGGTAGAGCTGGGCGGCGAGGAGGGCGGGGTTGATGGCCGGGCAGAGGTTGCCCCACTTCTGCACAAGGGGCTGGTACTTGGCCGGCACGGCCCCCTTGGCCAGCGCCACGGCTCCACCCCCGCCTCCACCGAGGTCGGCGGCGGCGGAGTACGTACCGACGACGAGCAGCGCCACGAAGCACATGGCGACGCCGACGCCGATCCCACCTGCCATCCAGTATTTCCGCACCCCTCAACCATCCCCCATCGGGAAAGGGTTCATGGGTGTTTTCGACGGTGTGTGCGAGTCGTGCGGGGCATTGGGGTCGCACCCCGGCCATTCCGGCGCACCGGGCACCCGGCCCGGCGCGCCGGGTGCGCCGGGCCCGGCGTCCGATGCGCCGGGTGCGCGGGGGCGGGCACCCGGCGCACTGACCAACCCTCAGGACGTCCCGGCCGACCAGTAGTCGGACCGGACGTTGGGGCTGGGGAGCGGGTAGACACCCTGGTAGTCGGGCCCGTTCGGCTTGGACGCGGAGTCGGCGACCTTCGACTCCTTCACGCACGGAGTGTCCGCCTCGAGGAAGACCTGCCCCTTGGCCCGGACGCTGACGCTGATGCCGAATCCGTCCTTCGTCACCGCGTAGACCGCCGGGAACACCGCGTCGTCGTTCTTCGCCTTGATGCGGTAGTCGCTCGTCCGCCAGAACTTCTCGACCTGGTCCAGGAAGGTCACCCGGCGGTCCGCGGACACGATGGTCATGACGGTTCGTCTGCGGGTCACATCGCAGCTGCCCTTGGTCGTCGGCCCGTGGGCCCACTGCACCTCGGGGTCGATCTTCTTCAGTACGGCGTCGAGCATGCCGTCGGCCCGCTCGGCGGCCTCCTGCATGTCCATGCTGTTCCCCTTGGTGCCTTTGGTGCCTTTGGTGTCCTTGGGGCTCTCGGTGACGGTGGTGCCCGCGTCCGCCCCCGACGAGCCCTTCTCACTGCCGCAGGCGGACAGCGTGAACCCGACAGCCAGAGCCACGACGATGATCTGGATCCTTCGGCTCATCGCTGTTCCTCCATCTTGAGCCGGTCGGCGTGTCCCGACACGATAAGAGCAATGCTGTCGGCGGACATGGCGTCCCGCACCGGGTTGAAGTAGTTCGAGTGTGCATCGAAGCTCACACCGTCACCGCTGACGAGCGGCTTGCCCGGGTCCACGGGGAACCGAATGGCCCCGAAGGCCTTGCTCGCCGGGTCCTTGCCGAACCAGAGGTCGTCGTCGCCCGGATCGGCCAGGTCCCCTGCCAGGTACGCACCGGCCGGCCCGCCGAGAATCATCCCGAGCGAACCCACGACCACCTGTGTCTTGGACGGGAGCTTGGTCACCGGGTCGTTGGCCGCCGCACCGACGTAGACGTGCGCCGCACCGACCCCGAGATCCACCGCGTGGTCCACACCCACCCCGGGGCTGCCGACCAGGATGATGTCGTCCACCCCTGGAATTCCGCCGAGACGCTGGGTCGCGGCACCGACGGTGCGGGAACCGTAGGAGTGTCCGATGGCGGTGAGGTGCGGATCCTTGTTCTGGTTGGTCGCCGTGATGCCGCCCATGAAGTCGTAGTAGGCCGCGCCGCCCTTCTCCGCCCGGCCGGTACCCGCTACCGCCAGGCTCTGCATCCCGTCCGGGGTCTGCGGTGTGTCGTACCCGAGCCAGACGATCGCCGCGCTGGACGGGTCGTAGCCCTGGGCGCCGATCGCCGTGTCACGGGCGCGCTTGAGGTCGTTCTTCGCGAACTCCTCGTCGAGCGAGGTGTTCAGCCCCGGAACGTACGCCGACACGTTCTGCGAGGTGTCGGGGTTTCCGTAGGCGACGATCGCCCGCCCGTTGCCCTCGTCGCTGATGCCTATGAGGTACATCGGCGGCTGGCTGCCCTCCTTCAACTGCCGGTCGATCTCGCGGAGACCGGCCAGCTGTTCCTTCGACTTCTTGTCGCTCCGGCCCTCCAGGTCCGAGATCAGGCCAGGAAGGTTCCGGCGGTTGGCCGTGTCCCGGTCCGCCACCGGAATGCCGTCCAGACCGCCGATCCGGTCCGGGGAGAGCTCCAGGTACCGGTCGCGCTGCTGCTGCGTCAGCCCGTCCCACCACGCCTTCCGGCCGGCGGCGCTGGACCCGGTCGGGATGCGGTCGTTGAGGTACTGCCGCTCCGAGTCCCGTACCGCCGACTCGACGCGCGTACCCGACCCGGGCAGACCGGTGAGCGCGCCACCGACCCCACCGGGCCCCTTGGCCACGTCCCACGCAGCGGCCACGTACTGGCCCTTGCCCCACTTGCCGCCCGCCTTGCTCGCGGCCTGGCCGTACTGGTCGACGACGCCCTTGGCGGTGTCGACGGGGTGCGCGATCGCGTCGACGGCCCCGGTGACATCACCCAGCAGACCGTCGCCGCCCACGAGGCCGGTGAAGAAGTTGCCGTCCGAGCCACCGGTGGAACCCGTGGTCGAAGGTTGTCTACCCGCGTCGACCTCTGAAGAAGAACCGCCAGTTCCATCCGAACCGCCACCGACCGCGCCGACGGTCTCGGAGCCGCCGGCTCCACCGGCACCGTTGCCGTCGGCACCGCTGCCGCCGGTCCCGTTGCTTCCGGACTCGCCACCGCCGGACTCGCCACCGCCCGCGCCATTGCCACCGGCACCGTTGCCGTTGCCACCGGCACCGTTGCCACCGGCCGCATCGGACCCGCCGGATCCGGTCCCGGCCGACTCCGACCCGGACGACTCGGTCCCAGCCGTGTCGGACCCGCCGGAGCCATTTCCGCCGGTCACGGTGGCGCCCTCGAACCCGTCCCCGGAACCGGCGGCACTGCCACTGCCGTCGCCGCTGCCCTTCCCGCCACCGCGTCCGTCGGCGACAGCCGCGGGTGCCGGGCAGGCGCCCCCGGTCACCTGGCAGATGGCATTGCCGAATCGGCCGGCTATCTGCCCGCCCATCCCCGTGGCAATAAGGCCACCGACGAGGGCCGTGACCACGAGGATCAGGCCCACGTACTCCAGCGCGGACTGCCCGGTGTCCAAACGCCAACGAAACACCCGGGGAATGATGAACGGCTTCTGCTCAACGCGCTGTTCGGGAGCGAGCCTGAACCATCCGCGCGCCTGGGGTCGGCACAGCAGGACGAGAACGACGACTGGCAGCACCAGTTGCGTGATGCCCCGGTTGCTGCCCGGGTCGTTCAGCGTCGCCAGCGCACCGAGCGCGAGCCAGCCGTGCACTGCCAGCAGCCCACGCCAGATCTGGACGCCACCGGCCCGCACATACAGCGACAACACGAACCCGGTGATGCCGGGCAGCACGGTGTACAACACCATGCCCAGCAGCCGGCCGTCCGCCGCGTCGACCGACGAGGCCACGAGCAGCGCGTGGAACGCGCCCACGATAGTGACGACAAAGAGCAATCGGACGAGAACCAGCACGACCTGCAAGGGGCGCGACAGCGGCTGCCTGCCCGGACTGACTTCGGGGGCGCAGACGTCAGCACCACCCGGTAACGCTTCTCCTATGCCAGACACGACAAGTCTCCCAGCTTTGTGAGCAGGCGCAGACGGTTCCCCCGGTATTCGTATGCGACCACAACACTGCGGGGTTCGGCATAGGCCCCAGGGCCCAAAGCCGGACTCAACATCCGCCCCCTCGACCATCCCTAACCCCCACGGACCATGCCGTTCCGGTCATTGCGGGGCAGGGAAACGACGTCAGGGAGCCCCGGCGGACCAGAAGTCGGAGTGAACGTTGGGACGGGGGATTACTTCGGCTCCCGCATAGTTCGGTCCGCTTGGCTCGGCAACGGGGTCAGCCACGTCTGACTCTCTGACGCATGGGCTGTCAACTTCGAAGAAGACCTGCCCCTCACCGCCAACGATCAGACTTACCCCAAAGCCATCCTTCGTCTGCGCAAAAATGGCAGGCACATCCGCATCATCATTGACCGCCTTAATCTTGTAGGCACTCTTTTGCCAAAATCGATCTACAAGACCCAGAAAGCTCCCACGCCGATCTGCGGAAACAATGGTCATAACCGTCCGCCTGCGAGTCACATCACAGACTCCGGTAGTTGTCGGCCCATGCACCCACCGAACACTCGGCTGGATTTCATCCAGGACAGCATCCAGAATTACATCAGCTCGCTCGGCAGCCTCTTGCATATTCATGCTTCCTCTTCTACTTTCATCCAATCCCTCTTCACCGCCGACGCAAGAGCTAATCAAGGAGATAACCATCCCCCCGATAACCATCCCCCCGACATTACGCCTCATCGATACTCCTCAGCCTTGATTTTCCCCGGGCGCCCAGCCGCAACGAGTGCAATATTGTTCGCCGACACGGCATCCCTGTTCGGGTCGAAATAGCGAGAATGCGCATCAATCGATACACCATCTGCACCCACCAACCGAGGCCCCTCGTCAACCTCGAAGCGTCGCGCACCAAAGGACTTGCTCGCAGGATCCCGACCGAACCAAAGGTCGTCATCCCTCTGATCTGCTACCTCACCGAGGAGAAACGCACCAGCAGGCCCAGCAGCAGCCCAGCCAACCGCACCGGCAGCACTCTGTTGTTTCGACGGAAGCTTGGTCACAACGTCGTTCTCCGCTGCACCAACGAAGACGTGATCCCTGCCCACTCCAAGATCCTCTGCGCGATCAACACCAACCCCAGGGCTCCCAACCAGAACAATGTCGTCAACGCCAGGAATGCCCTCACTGTGCTGCGTGGCGGCACCCACCGTACGAGATCCGTAGGAGTGACCGATCGCGGTCATATGAGGATCCTTATTCTCGTTCGTAGCCGACAGTCCACCCATGAACTGGTGAAATGAATACCCACCCCTCTCGGCTCGTTCGTCCCTCATAACATCGAGACTATGCAGGCCGTCTGGCGACTGAGGCGCATCGTATCCAAGCCATACAATCGCAGCACTCGACGAATCGTAATATCGAGTACCAATCGCCGTATCGCGCGCTCGTTTCAGGTCACCCTCTGCAAACTCTTTGTCGAGCGAAGTATTCAAACCCGGAACGTACGCAGCAACGTTCCTCGATGTGTCGGGGTTACCAAACGAAACAATCGCCCGACCATTCCCCTCATCCCCAATACCGAGTAAGTACATGGGCGGCTCTCCGGGCCGACGCCCCGCCTGCAACTGCCGGTCGATCTCCCGCAGCCCCGCCAGCTGCGTCTCCGCCCGCTCGCCGTCATGGCCCTCCAACTTGCCGATCAGCAGTTGCAGGTTGTCCCGGTTCGCCGTGTCGCGGACCAGGGCCGGGATGCCGTCCAGGTTGCCGATCTGGTCCGGGTACACCGCGAGGTACTCCTCGCGCTGTTCGTCCGTCAGGCCCGCCCACCACTCCCGCCGCGCCGTCGGGCTCGCCTCGAGCGGGATGCCCGACTTCAGGTACCCCCGCGCCGCGTCCCGGACCGCCGCGGCATCGCCCGCCGCGTCCGTCCAGGTCCGGTCCGGGACCTTCAGGCCCTCCTCGGCCTTCAGCTTCCGCAGGATCCGGGCGAACCTCCAGTCGATCTCGGCCGCCGTCCGCACCGCCTTCGCCACCCGGTCCGCAATGTCCTGCGCCTTGGCCACATTGGGGTTCGGGGCCACCAGCCCCGACGGCGGCAGCAGTCCCGGCGCCGTCCCCACCGACGCGGTGCCGCCCACCAACGGCTTCCCGTCGATCAGGCCCTCCCCCGCCTCCGGGTACGTCACCGAACCGTCCGCGTGCACCGTGAACCTCAGCGCCTCCGCATCGTCCAACGCCTCCCGCAGCACTCGTTGCTGGGCCTTCATCTCGTGCGCGAGGCTGTTCAGTGCCGTGCGGACCAGGCCGCACTCCGTGTAGACGTACTGAAGGTTCCGGCTCATCCGCCGCAGCCTCCCCACCGCCGCGTCCGCCGCCGCGCCCTGCTGGGTCTCTCGCAAACCGGTCAGCAGCTGCTTCTCGATCCGGTCCCGCCCGGCGTCGGCCCGATTGCTCGCCTTGCCCCAGCCATCGGCCGCACCTTCCAGCTCGGCGCACTTCAGGTCCCGTAACTGGGCCCAGGTCAGGCGGGAGGCCGCCGTCATCGCTCGACTCCCCGCGTGCGCCTCGCCACGGGCGCGAAGGACGACTTCACGGTCTCGTTCGTCTCGCCCTGGGCCCGGGCGACGGCCCGCAGACTGCCGGCCAGGGACCCGCACTCCCGGCGCGCGGTCTCGAATCGCCGCTCCCACGACTCGCGTACGGAACCCAGCTCGGCCAGCGCGTTCAGGCCGACGGTCCCCGCGAGCAGTCCTTCGTGCGCGGTCGCCAACTCCGTTCCGACCGGCCCCAGGTGCACCCCCATTCCTTCCGCGCCCCCGGCCGCCCTCAGCCACGCCCCGTCGCTGTGCCTCAGCTGGTCCCCGCCGGCGGGACCATCCCCGCCACCCGCCAGATCGCTCAGCCTCTGCTGCACACCGCTCACCCCGTTCCTTGATCGTGGAGCGGCACTGTGCCAAACCAGGCAGCCACGACACGCCGCGCCCGGACCCCGGGGAGCGCCCCAGCCCCCCGCTCCCCGGGCCTCCCAACGCATCACCTCCCGGCGGAGATCACCCGAACGGTGGACCAGGTGCTACGGCCCGTACGTTCTCGGGTCCACCATGGCGAGGCGGCGCAACGCGTCAGTGGCGCGGGCCTCCGGCAGGGTGCCGTCGTCCGGGATGTGCCACATGAGGGCTTTCGGGGAACCGTCCTCCCTCTCGTAACTCAGGCACAACGCCGTACGGTCCTGGTCCCTGAAGTCCGTACCGGCCCAGCCCAGTTGCATTTTCCAGCGGGTGAGCAGATCCGGCCGGTCCCGCAGCCCGGCGGCAATCAGCCGGGCGGTCTCGCGGGCCGGCCACGTCCACGCGTGGTCGTTCTCGGCACGGCTGATCTCCGCGTCGTACGCGGCTCCGTCGAAGCGGAATTCCGGGATCTCACGCACATACAGCGGGGAGGCAGGCGGCAGCGGACAGCGCAGGTCCGACCAGATGACCTCGTCACCGTCGCGCCGGATCGTGACGTGCAGCGCACCGCAGCAGCCCTCCGTGCAGTACGCCTCAGCGAGCTGCACCTCCCGTGGCTCCTCCGTCGCCCGCAACCGCCCGCTGTCCAGCAGCCACTCCGGGCTGTTCGCGGCCCCCCGCCCGAACGCTTCCGGCACCAGGGGCCGGCCGTCGATCAGCACGCGGACCTCGATCTCGCCGGAATCGATCGGATCGCGCACGACGGTCTCGATCCGCAGGTTCGGCCCCACACCCCCCGCACGACCGACGAATCCCACGGCACCCACCGCCCCCTCCGCATGCACCGCACCCACCGCACCCACCGAATCGCGGAACGGCCGGCGCGCGTTGCGCCGGGCCCAGTCGGACCGCCTGCACTCGCCCCTGTCCACACCTTCCCCGGGCTCGGCACCCGGCTCCAGCACCCCTTGCCACGCAGGCCGGTTCAGTACGGACTCCAGCTCCGCCAGCAACGCCTCGCACCGGCCCGGGCCCCAGTCGTGCAACCGGCTCGGCCCGCTCTGCAACTCGAACGCGGCGGAGAGCAGCAACCCGTAGTGGTCGAGCGTGGGCTCCAGCGCTCCGGCGTACGAAACGAATGCCTCGTACGTCCTGACCGCCTCCGAGCAGTGAAGGATCTCGGCCCGGTCGTCGTGCGGGCTCGTCGCACGGAACAGCAACCAGCCGGTGCACGCGGTCAACTCAGCGCTCAGGGACGGCAACTCCACCTCCCCCGCTTCCAGCAGGCCGGCGGGCCGCACCGCCTCCACGACCCTGCGCGCAGTCTCGGGCCGCACGACGGCGGGATCCCGGGGAACCGCCGCCAGTCCCCTGCGCACAGCGATGCCGTCCTCCGCCGCAAGGGCGGCGACCAGCCCTCGCAGCTCCGGCCCCTTCGCGTGATGCCCCAGCCACACCAGGGCCGCGGCCTGCCGGTCGATGGTGTCAAGTGCGTACACGGCCGGGCTCACGAGATCGCGCAAGCCGCCGAGAGCCTTGAGACAGGGCACATCCGCCGGCTCACCGAGCCTGGCCAGCAGAGCAAGGCCGACACAGACGGCCGCAGGACTGCTTCCCGTACGTGTGAGGCACCGCCCGAGTGCACGCGCCCGCCGCTCGTCCTCCAGCACCACGTCGCGTACCGCGAAGAGCAGCTGGTTGTCCCTCACCGCGGGTTCCATCGCGGCGAGCCGTCGTTCGGCCTCCGCGGCGGCCCGGACAGCATCGGGGTCGACGAGCAACTGTTTCAGCAGGTCCGCCACGGCCTCGCGGGTCTCGCGCCAACTGCGGCCGAACCTGCGTTTCCGCGCGGGAGGACCGGGCAGCGCGTATCCCCTCTCGGGAGGCCACCCGTCCGGCTCCGCGTGTTGCAGGCGCAGAGCGTACGAGTACAACGAGGGCGGCCGGGAGGTGAGCGCTGCGCGCTCTTCCGGGGCGCTCAACGGACGGGGAGGTTCTCGATTCCATGAGTCATGCGGCGGAGTCTGGCAGCAGCCCGGCCACGGCACCAACGGATTTCGCCGCCGCCGGCCGCCCGCGCGAAGGGCGGGTACAAGGCTCAGTCGGCGCATCCCGACCAAAACACCAGGAAGAATGCGCCCTCATGAACCATTCACCACCCTCTCCGCCCTCTCCGCCCTCTCCGCCCTCCTCGCCCTCCCTCTCCTCCTGGCGCAGGCCCATGGTCGCCCGTCTCTCCGACGAGCAGCACCGCACCGCGACCATGCTGGAGCTGTTCTTCGACCTCTGCTTCGTCACAGCCGTGGCCCAGGCGGCAACGGCGTTCGAGCACGAACTCGCGGAGGGGCGAATCGCCCACGGTGTCCTCGGCTACGCGATGGTGTTCTTCGCGATCTGGTGGGCCTGGATGAACTTCACCTGGTTCGCCTCCGCCTACGACACCGACGACGTGCCCTACCGGCTGCTCACCCTCGTCCAGATCACCGGCGCCCTCGTGCTCGCCGCCGGGGCGTCGGAGGCCCTGCAGCAAGACGACTTCACGGTCATCACCTGGGGCTACGTGATCATGCGGCTCGCCATGGTCACGCAGTGGCTGCGCGCGGCCCGGTCCGACCCCGAGCGGCGCCGCACCTGCCTGCGCTACGCCGTGGGCATCTTCGTGGTCCAGGTCGGCTGGGTCGTGCGCCTCGCCCTGCCCGAGGACACCCGGCTCGCCACGTTCGCCGTCCTCGTCCTGGCCGAGATCTCCGTCCCCGCCTGGGCGGAACGGGCCGCCACCACCACCTGGCATCCGCACCACATCGCCGAGCGGTACGGCCTGTTCACCCTGATCGTGCTGGGCGAGTCCATCACCGCCGCCACCGGAGCCGTACACGCCGCACTCGGCTCCGACGCGGCGCTGGGCGACCTCGCCGCCCTCGTGGTCGGGGGCATCCTGACCGTCTTCGCCCTGTGGTGGCTCTACTTCGCGCAGAGCGCGCACCACCGGCTCACCACCCTGCGCAGGGTGCTGCTGTGGGGGTACGGCCACTACCTGGTCTTCGCCTCCGCGGCAGCCGTCGGCGCCGGTCTCGCCGTCAACGTGGCCCACACCACCGGCCACGGTCACCTCTCCGACCATGCGGCAGCGGCGGCCTACACCATCCCGGTCGCCGTCTTCGTCACCCTCGTATGGCTGCTGCACCACCGCGCCGGCGGGCTGCGCCGCCCGGTCGACGCGCTCCACCCCGTCGCCGTCGTCGCCGTCCTGGCCGCGACGTTCGGGCCCTCCCCGGTTCTCGTCACGGGCGTCATCACCGCACTCCTCATCGCCACGACGCTGATCCTCACCGAGCGAAACACCACGCACGGGAACGTGAAGACGGACGCACACGGGGACGCCCGGAGGGACGCCCACGAAGACACACACAAGAACACGCACAATGGCACCCCCGACACCCCGCAGGAGCCGAGTACCTGAAACCCTGCGCGCACAGGCCGTACAGGCCGCACGGACTGCACGGACTGCACAGGCCCACACCGCACCGGCCGCACACCGGCCCGGCCCACCCGGCCCCACCCCGCACAGCTCAGCGCGTGGAGCGAACCGCCGCCGTCCGACCGGGCAGCACGATGCCCTGTGCCTGGGCGGTTTTCCCCGGGCGCAGGGTCCACGGCACGGGAGAGGTCTCGGTCAGCCATCCGTCGGCGAGGATCCCGCTCACGACGAGGCCGCGCAGCGAGCGCGAGAGCTTCTTCCAGCCCAGCCCCTTGCACAACTGCCCGTACGACGGCCCGTGACCGTGCTCCGCGCGGAAGGCCACGGTGAACGCGGCCGCCTCCCTGCCGCACTCCGGGTGTGCTTCCCTCCACGCCTCGTGGGCCCCGGCCGCCGGCCGGGGCGCGGGGACGGGCGACGGCGTGGACATGAACGCCTTCGCGACCCGACCGAAGGAGCACCGGCACGAGGAGCACTGCTCCACGGCCTCCACGTGCCGCAGCAGGGCCGGGCTGATGCCGGACTTCCACTCCGCCCACCGGGCCGGGGTGATCTCCACGAGTTCCGCCGCGGCTGCCGCCTCACGCGCCGCCCGGCGCACCGCCTCCTCGGCCTGGAGTTCCGCGGCCTCCTCAGGGGTACGGAACATGCCGGCGAGGTGCCGCACCGCCGGCCCGAGCCGGTACGTGCGGCCGGACACCTCGGCCAGGAACCCCTTGTCGAGAAGGACGGGCACGGCCCCGTAACAGGCGACGGGCAGGTCGGCGGGGGCCTCCCCGACGAGTTCGTCGGTGCAGTAGGCCGCGAGGAACAGCGCGGCGAGCCGCGCGGCCGGCGAGGCCTTCTTCACCGGCTTGGCGATCCGCGTGCGCATGGCCCATCCCGAGACCTTCGACCGCGTGCCCTTGCCCAGGGGCAGGACATGGCCGGGCCCCGGCGTCATGTCCGGCACGACGATCCCGGACGGCTTGTCCGGATCCCCGTCGAGCAGCGAGCCGGGCACCTGCCATCCGGCGGCGACGAGTTCGGCGACGGCCCGCTCCGGATCGTCCAGCCGCAGCGACCGAAGGTCCGTGCCCGTGAGGTTCCCGACCCCGGCCCGCGCAGCCCGGATCGCCACGACGACGGCGAGGAGTTGCGCATCCACTGAGGTCAGCGGCAGACCGGCCACGTACGAGAGGAGCTCACGCGCCACCTCCCCCTGTCGTGGCGTCAGCAGAAAGGGCAGGGGCGCGGGCGGCGGAGGCGACGCGGCAGCGGTCTCGGTCGAGATGGCAGGCTTGGGCACATCACATCTAACGGTGATCAGACCGCGGAAGTCACGCGTGATGTGGGGCACAACCGCGCTCCGACCCTGTCGAGAGAACGACGACGGCAACAACGGCACGATCAGCGCCCCCAGTCATCGCCCACGGTCCACGTCCGCCCGGGTACCCACACCCACGCCCTCACCCTCACGAACGGTTCTCAGGACCGGACACCGGACCGAACCGCACCGGACCGAACCGGACCGGACCCATGCCCCGGAACCTGTTCGGCGCTCCGGTCCCGTGCCGGCGGTGGGCACCCGGATGCGGACACGACAGCGGGACGTCAGGAGGGCGTTAGCAGAACATGAGCGGCGGGCGGGAAGCTTCATATGTCAGCAGGTCAGGAGGGGGAGCGGTTCGCCGCAAGTTCCGGGCCTCGGCAGCACCGCCACACTCGACCGCCACACACTCGGGGAATTCACATGCGTACCCTCCACACCCGCAAGCGCACCGCCACCATCGGCGCCGCAGTCACCGCCGTGCTCGCACTGGCCCTCACCGCCTGTGGCGGAGACGGCAGCGGCACGAAGTCGGCCGGCCCGGCGGACAGCGGAGCGAAGAACGTCGCCTCGGCGGACGCCTCGCAGCCCGCCGGCTCGGACACGGACACGGACACGGACACCGCAACGACCGGCGGCTCCGCGAAGACAGTCACCTCCGGCACGGGCACGTCCAAGAACGGCACCGCCAAGGCCGCCACGACCACCGGCGGCAACACCAGCGACAGCTACGCCTACAAGCACCCGTGCAAGAGCGAGGACCTGTCGGTACGGGTGTACGCACGTGAGGGCTCGGCCACCCAGCAGGTGATCGAGGTCAACAACACCGGCGCGAACGCCTGCGGCCTGAGCTACTTCCCCCGGGTCAGCCTGGGCAGCGCGAGCGCGAGCGACCACAGCGGTGACATCACGCCGCTGGTTCCGGGCGGCCTGGGTGGCGCCCCGGCCTACCCGGTCAAGCCCAAGACCGCCGCCATCGCCGTGATCGACCTGAACCCGAGCGGCGGGAACGGCGTGACCTGGATCAACGAGCTGAACGTGCTGGCCGACGGCGACCACATGCCCAACGCGGAGCAGCTCAACTTCCCGCTCGGCCCGGACGTGAAGGTCAACGAACCGAAGCTCGGCCTGTACCGCAGCACCGTCGCCGAGGCGGTCAGCTCCATGGCTCAGGCGGACACCAAGTCCTGACCTGCCCCGCACAGGCCGACCCGGCCGGCCCGGCGGCGAGCGCCAGGACTCCAGAACCCCAGAAGGACCAAGGCACCGGGACAACTGGAGACCAGGACACGGCGACACCGGGATTACCGCGACACCGCGACGCCGGTAAACAGACAGCCCCTTGACGGACCCCAGCGGTCCTTCAGGGGGCTTCGTCGTCCTCCCCCGGCAACAGCTACCGCCCACCGAAGTGCGCCAGGCCGTCCATGACGAGGGCGAGCAGGCGTTCGCGGCGGGCCGCGAGCGAGGGTGCCTGGTCGGCGATCCAGCTGAGGGCGTTGACCAGGGCGAACAGGTCGGTGCCGTCCACATCGGGGCGGATCCTCCCGGTCTCCTGGGCCGCCCGCAGCAGCCGGCCGCAGGCCGTCCGCATGGCCAGGCACGAGGCGTGCAGGGCTGAATCCTCGTCGCCGAGCGTTGCCATCAGCGAAGCCGGCAGCCCCCTGAACGCGCCGGCCCTGAGCGTGAACTCGCCGAGCCACTCCGCAAGCGCCTGCTCGGGCGGCAGGCCGCCGTCCAGCAACTCATCGGCCCGCGCGGCGAGCCCGTCGAAGCCCTGGCGCAGCAGGGTCTCCAGAAGGGCGTCCCGCGTCGGGAAGTGCCGGTAGAGCGTGCCCAGTCCGACGCCTGCCTGCCGGGCGACATCACGCAACGATGCCTGGGTGCCCTGATCACGTATGACGTCATCGGCGACTTCGAGGATGCGCTCACGGTTGCGCCGGGCATCGGCACGCTGCTCCTGTGGAATGGTCTCATCTGGCATGGGATTTCCCGACGTTGACAACCGGAGCACTGCTCCGCGTACTATCTGGAGCAGTGCTCCGAATCATATCGGAGCGGAGTGCGCCCTACGGCGCCCGGGGGGAACACCATGGGAACAGCAACGATGTGGGCTGCGCGAGTGCATGCCTTCGGCGACCCCGAACAGCTGGTGCACGAGGAGGTGCCGCGTCCCGAGGCCGGGCCCGGCGAAGTACTGGTTCGAGTCCACGCGGCGGGCGTCAACCCGCCCGACTGGTACGCACGCAGGGGCTTCGAGAACATCCCCGAAGCAATGCGCCCGGTGCGGTCACTGCCCTTCACTCCGGGCTCCGACATCTCCGGCGTGGTCGCGGAAACCGGCAGCGGGGTCACCGAGTGGCAGGCCGGTGACGAGGTGTTCGGACTGGTCGACTTCCCCGGCCGGCACGCGGGATACGCCGAGTACGCGACCTCGCCCGCCGCGCACCTGGCGCGCAAGCCCGACACACTGGGGCATGCGGAGGCAGCGGCGGTACCGATGGCGGCCCTCACCGCGTACCAGTTCCTCGTCGAGCATCTGCGCCTCGGACCGGGCGGCACGGTCCTGGTCAACGGGGCCGCAGGCGGGGTGGGCCACTTCGCCGTGCAACTGGCCGGGACCAGGGGCGCCGGGCGCGTGATCGGCGTGGCCTCGGGGCGCCACGAGGCGTTCGTCAAGGACCTGGGCGCCGACCGGTTCGTGGACTACACGCAGACCGCCGCCGAGGATGTCCTGCACGAGGAGGTGGACGTCCTGATCGACACGGTCGGTGGCCCGAACGGCCACCGGTTCCTGCCGGTCCTGCGGCGCGGCGGCCGAATCGCCCCCGTCTTTCCCGGGGAGTACCACCCCGAGCGCGCGACCGCGCTCGGGATCTCGGTCGGCGGCTGGCAGGTGCACTCCAGCGGTGAGCAACTCGCTGTGCTCGGAGCCCTGTTCGACGCCGGACGACTGCGGGTTGCCATCGACGGCGTCTTCGCCCTCAGCGAGGCGGCGCAGGCCCACGCGCGCGCCGAACAGGGCCACATCCAGGGCAAGCTCGTCCTCCACGTGGCCGCGTAGAACCGGCCGTCGCACAGCAGTCCACCCCGGGACCGGGCTTCGGTAGGATCCGCAGTTCTTCGTACCGGGGAGGAACCATGTCCGAGGGCCGCAGCGCCGAAGGCACCGGCAACAGCGCGGATGCCCCCGACGTCGCCGTGGACGAACCGATCGCGGTCCAGCTGGTGTACCGGCCCCGAACCGCCGACGCACTGGCAGGACTGCGGGTCCGTGAGCGGATCAAGCGGACCGGGCTGCTGCTTCGGTGGGCGTTCCTCACACTGTGGGCGGGCCAGTGGCTGCTCGCCGTCGTCGGCCGCGGGCGCATCGACGCGGTCTCGACGGTGCTGTTCCTGTTCGTCGTCCTGGTGGTGTGGGGCTACCCGCGGCTGCAGGCCTCCCATGTGCAGCGGGTCGTCGGCTGGCAGGGCGAGTACCACGCCACCGTGTCCCCGGCCGGAATCACCTGCCGCAACGACCACAGCACGTTGATCCAGAAGTGGTCCGTCTACCGGGGCTACCGGGAGACGCCGGGGCACTTCGTCCTGCTCAGCCGGGACCCCCACATCACGTACCTCGGGGTCCTGCCCAAGCGGGGCGCACAGGAGGCCGGGGATCTCGACCGGCTGCGCGCCGTCCTGGACCGGCACACCACTCGCGTGTGACGAACACGAAACGCACCCGGCCCGGACGGGCCACCCGGGCCCGTACAGCCGGTACCGGCCGTACGGGCCCGACCGGCCGGACGGGCCGCCACCCGCCGGTCACCGACCCCTGAACCAGCGCGGTTCCGGCCTCAGGCGACGGCCTTCGGCTGCGTGAAACGGATGCGGTTGCCGAACGGGTCGCGGAGCCCGCAGTCCGTACCGTAGGGACGCTCGGTGGGCTCCTCGGTGAACTCGACGCCCTGGGCGAGCAGCGTCTCGTACGTCTTGCGGCAGTCGTCCGTGGTGAGGATGAGCCAGCCGCCCGTAGCCCCCTTGGTCACCAGGTCCCGGACCTGTGCCGCCGTCTCCTCGGACATCGCGGGAGCGCCCGGCTTCTCCAGCAGGATCTGTCGTTCCGGATGACCCGGGACGCTGACTGCCAGCCAGCGCATGAACCCGAGGTCGACATCGGCGGCCACCTCCAGCCCGAGCTTGCCGACGTAGAAGTCGAGGGCCTCGTCCTGGTCGAGGACGTACATCTGCGAGTGCGTGATTGCGTTGAACATGACGTTCACGCTACGGGGACGGCCCCGCGAAAACTTATCCAGAACTGCTCAGTCGCCCCCGGAAAGCAGCGGCCACGGAGCGGGGCGCACTCTCAGCTGCTCGGCCGCGTCCACGCCATCGTGAAACACGTCGGTACGCGTGCGGCCACCGCCTCCTTCCGGTACGCCCTCGGCGACCGGCCGACGATCTCCCGGAACGTCCGGCTGAACGTCCCCGTGCTGCCGAAGCCGACCTCGAAGCAGATGTCCGTCACGCTGCGGTCGGTCTCCCGCAGCAGGAACATCGCCCGCTCGACCCGGCGCCGCTGAAGGTACCGGTGCGGCGTCTCCCCGAACGTGGCCCGGAAAGTGCGCGAGAAGTGCGCCTCGGTGACGTAGGCGAGCCGTGCGAGGGCCGGTACGTCGAGGGGCCGGGCATACGCGCGGTCCATCGCGTCCTTCACCCGCAGCATGCGGCGATTGGACTCCTCCGAGGCACGGCTCACCCCGCCAACCATACGGAGACCCTGTGGCGTGGGGCCGCGCCCATACCTCTCGCGCCTTTGACGGCCTCGCCCTCCACGGACCGGGCCGCCGGATACCGGCCCACCGGCCCACCGCCTCTGTGCTGGACGTGAAAGGCGCGCGGATGGGGATACCGGCAACCGACGGCCACGCGGGCGCAGCGCCGGATCCGGGCTGCAGCTCCTCCCTCAGCCGCGCCCAGGTGCGGGAGTCCGAGCGGGCACTTCATCGGAGTTGCGCCTCAGCGGAGTTGCGCCTCAGCGGAGTTGCGCCTCAGCGGAAAGCGGCGATGTTACGGGTGACCCAGTCGTCGAAACGGCGCGGAGCGCGACCGAGGACTCGTTCCACGTCCGAGCTGATCCGCAGTTCGGCGGGGTTCGGCGCGGAGATGATGTCCAGGGTGTCGTCGGCGAGCTCCGGCGGCACGAACCGGGTCATCGCGGCCTTGGCCTCCTCACGGGTGAGTTCGTGGAACCGCACCGCCGAGCCGAGCGCGGTGGCGATGGCCTCCGCCTGCTGACGGGGCGTGATCACCTCGGGCCCGGTCAGCTCGAAGATTCCGCCGGCGTGCCGGTCGTCCAACAGGCAGGCCGCCGCGACGTCGGCGATGTCCGCCGGATCGACTACCGGAACCCCGACATCGCCGAAGGGTGCGGCGACCGTCCCCTGTGTCCGGACGGACTCCGCCCACGCCAGGGCGTTGGAGGCGAAGCCGCCCGGTCGCAGGACGGCCCAGTCCAGGCCGGACTCCCTCAACGCCTCCTCCACCGCAAGCATCGCGATCCGCGACGGGCCGAGCGGCCTGGTCGCCACGCCCTGCGAAGACAGCAGGACGACTCGGCGGACCCCGCTGGCAGCGGCCAGATCGATCACGTCGGTCGGCCTGGCTCCGGGGGCGTGCAGGTCGCCGGAGAGCAGGAGGAACAGCGCCTTCGCCCCGTTCAGAGCGGGGGTGAGGCCCTGCGGATCAGCCAAGTCGGCCGACACGTGCCGGACCCCGTCCGGCACGGCCGCCGCGTGCCGCGACACCGCCGTCACCTGCTCGCCCGCGCCTGCCAGGGCCTGCGTCAGAGGCCGTCCCACATTCCCGGTCGCTCCGGTCACCACGATCATTTTCAGCTCCTAGTCCGTTGTGCACTGCGGCAATTGACGCTAGGAGGCGGGCTTACTTTTCGTAAGAACATACCCAGAGGTAAGCTCCGGATGTGAAGGAAGGTGCGCAGCTGACGCAGGCCGAGACGGGCAACCGGTATGACGTGTTTCACACCGACTGCCCTGCGCGCGACGTGGTCGACCACGTGACCAGCAGGTGGGGCATCTGGGTGCTGATCTCCTTGCGGAGCAACGATCTTCGGTTCTACGAGCTGCGCGACAGCATTCAGGGCATCAGCGAGAAGATGCTCGCTCAGACACTGCGCGCACTCGTCCAGGACGACCTGGTCTGGCGGAAGGTCGAGCCGACGACGCCACCACAAGTCACCTACGGGCTGACCGAGTTCGGCCAGGACGTCGGTGCGCCACTGACGGACTTGTTCGACCGGATCACAGAACGGCTCGCCGGCGGGGTGTCCGCCACGGAGCTGCTGAGCGCAACAGGCCAAGCGAAGCGGCTGACCACCCGTGCGGCTCACTCCCCCGAGTGAACAGATTGCCCGACCAGTCCCGGTCCCACGGCCGATCGGCCAATCGATAGCGCCACTGGCCGTGAGATTCGGCCGGCCGGTCCGAGATCCCACGACATCGCTCTCCGAAGTGATGTGGGCCGGGGAAGCCCGGCTGTGGTCCTGCCGTGGGAGGAACTGACGCAGGACTTCGGAGACTGAGGACCGTCGACCGACCCGCCTCGCTCCTCCTCCTCCTCCTCCTCCTCCTCCTCCTCCTCCGCTGCCTCCTCCACCAGGACTCGCGTCACGAAGGGGCTCGCTGTCGCCGCCCTGCTAGCCGGGCGGCGAGCAGGGCCGCACGCGGTGAGGGAACGTTCGGGTCGGACCCCCTCGTTACGCCAGCGGCCGTCCACGTCACCAGCAGCCGCCCGAGGAGTACCGTGCCCGAACCCACCCCTGTCACCGCCGCCGCCCTCCCCGCGCTTCCGCCCCTGAGCGCGCAGGCCGAGACGCTGATCGGGCTCGGGGTGCACGAGATCGCCGGCCTGTCGGCTGCCGAGATCCGCGACTTCGCCGAAGCGGCCGAAGCGGCGGAAACGGCCGAGGCCGACACCGGCACCGGCACCGGCACCGGCGGCGGCGGCGGTCTGCTCGCCGTCCACCCGGACCGGGCTCCCGCCTCCGCCCTCGCACCGCTGCTCCGCCGCGAGGACAAGCCGGGCTTCGTCGTCGTCGACATGCCCGACGTCGACCTCTTCGCCCCGCTCGACACCCTCACGGTCCCCGACGCGCCGCTCTACGTCATCGGCGGCGTAGACCGCGGCGACCACATGGCCAACTGGAGCCCGGACGAGGCACTGCCCGCCCTCACCGCGCAGGACCGCACCCCGCTGCTGCTCACCGAGGGCATCCACTGGGTTCTGCAACAGCCCGCCGCCCTGGAGCGCAACCACTGCTTCATGACCATCGGCTCCCGGCTGCGCAAACCCAACGGCACCCTGGACGCCCGCACCCCGGCGCTCTGGATCAGCAACGGCACCGGGCGGGACGGCCGCGAGCGGCGCAACGCCCCCAAGGCCGGCTGGTGCTGGGCAGGAAACCGGCACACCTGGCTGGGCTTCGGCTCCACGACGGGCCGCCGCGGCACGGGCGCGTAAGGCGCGATCCCCGGCCCCTCACCCGCCGGGCACGGGCACGTGCGGGCCGCCGCCACCATCCCCGCATGCCGGTCTTCCGCGACTTCGAACTCAAGCTGCTCGTCATCGAGAAGCTCGACGTCGACGGCGGACATGCGGTGCACCAGAAGTGCTCCCCGGTATGGGACGGCGAGGACTAGCTCTACGACGTGGGTCCGCTCGACGACCTCGGTCTGCTGCCGAACCTGCGGCTGATCCCGGGTATCGACAACTGCGGAATGGGTGCCGCCTTCGATACCGGGGTACTGGCAGCCCGGGGCATCGCCGTCGACTGATGGCGCGCGCACCCCCGTGGGCCGCTCGGCAAGCGGCTCCGGACCCTCGAACTGCCACACGGGTGATCAGTACGCTGCCGGGCATGGGGCTCGACATCACCGTACTGATCGCCGACTGGACGTGGCTGGGGGAGGCCGCGCCCGAGGAGAGGCTCTCGCGGTTGAGGGACGCCTGGTACGACGACGAGACCGCGATGTGGGATCACGACGCACCGGGGACCGAAGGCGACTGGGAATGGCCACGAGGGCCTCACAGCGGCTCATTCGGCATCTACGGGTTCCGTTGCACCGCCGGCTCGTTCAAGGCCCACTTCTGGACCGGGGAGCGGTGGGAGGCCGTACGCGACCATGCCGACCCACTGCTGCGGGCCGAGCTGGACACCTTGCTGCTCGGGCTGATCTGGCGAGGGATGGACGGCGAGGCGGAGCAGGTGGATCCGGGCTTCTTCCACGACGACCCCGCCATCGCGTACGGCATGCTGCTCGCGCGGTCGCCGGACAACGTAAGGGAACTGGCCGGGGCATGGGAACGGGTGCGGCCCCTGCTGGGTGGGCTGCGCGAGGCCTTCGACGAGCACGCGGCCGTTCCCGGTGCGTGGGCCGGCACCTTCGACAGTTTCACCGACCTGCTGGAGGACTGGGGGCGCGTCCTGTCCGAAGCCGCCCGACGGGGCTGGGGAGTCGTGGGACTGACGGAGTAGAGGCAACCGGCACACGCATGTGCCCGGTGGGACGGTCCGGAAGACTTATGTCATGTCCCTCACCATCCGCCTCAGACAGTCCGCCGCAGCAGCCGCCCTCCTCGGGCTCACCGTGACCGCGTGCGGAACCGAACACCCCGGGCAGCAGCAGTCCCGCTCGGCCGTCCCGCGACCGTCGTTCACCCCCCGGCCGAAGTGCGCCCAGCCCGCCGAGACTCCCCCGAGCCGGTCCTCCTCATCACCCACCGCGAGCACGACCGGAACACCGCGGGAGGGAGACAACGAGGACCGGCCGCCCAACTACGGCGACAACCACGCCTATCGCATGTCGGTCGAACTCAGCCCGGCCAAGCGCGCCAAGGGCGAGGCGTCGGCCGCGCTCATCCAGTACGAGCTGGACAAGGCCCGGAAGGAGGGTGACGTCAGTAAGAAGCGGATCACGGTGGCGCTGGAGCACCTCGGCTGCGGAAAGCAGCACGGCGTCTACATCTGGGACGGGTTCTACAGCGTTCACACGGGCGACGTGTGCGTGTCCGGGCACGTGACGGAGGAGGAGCTGACCATCCGGGTGCACGGCGCCTACGCCGAACCCCATCCGGGAACGGGCCCGTGCGTGGAGAACCGGGGAGGCCACTGAGGGGGGCGGCAGGCGGGTCGCGGCACCGGTACCGGCTTCGGCTTCGGCTTCGGCTACGGCTACGGCTACGGCTACGGCTACGGCTACGGCTACGGCTACGGCTACCGGCTACCGGCTACCGGGCGACGATCCCGCGCGCCGCGAAGATCGTCTGGCCTGGCCGGAACCGCGATGCCGACGCCCTTCGCCGTGCCCGCCACCACCTTCAGATTCGGCAGGAGGTATAGGTCGTCGAGCGAGCGAACGTGCCCTCGACGCCCGGGCACTCCGTGAGACCGAACCGCGGAACCAGCGCGTCACTGCAGTGCATCAGCCCCTCGATGACGAGCAGCTTGAAATTGAAGTCGGAGAAGTTGCTGGAGTCACTGGAGTCACTGGAGTCGCCGCAGTCATTGGAGTCCTTGGAGTCGGCCCTGGCGCCGACCTGGAAGACGGCACTGACACCAGAGCAGGGACGGACGGCCGGGCACGTGTCCGGAGACCGGACCGCGGGCATGATCAATCGCATGAAAGTGGGCAAGCGGGACGACACGAGCAGCGGCACAGGCACCGACCCGGGAATCGGCACAAGCAACCGCGGGGGCAACGAACCGGGCCGGATCCTGCACTGGAACTTCTTCATAGGCGGCCACCTGAGCGCCTCCGTACCCGTGCGTCTCGTCGAACGCACGCCCGAGGGACAGCTGGTCTGGATGGAGACAGGCACCCCCATGTGGCACACGGCCCTGCCCCGTGGTGCCACACACCTGCGAGACATCGCCCCGCACGAGCGCCCCGCCGAGGGCTACCCCGTGATCGCCGGCCGGTGGCCTATGGGCAGCGCCCTCTTCTACCAGCCGACAGGCGCCGCGCACTCCGTCCTGTGGCTCTTCGGCCGCAGACGGAAATTCCGCGGCTGGTACGTAAACCTGGAGCGCCGCGTCCACCACGGCGACGACATCGACATCGCCGACCACGAGCTCGACATCAACGTGGCGCCGGACCGGACCTGGCAGTGGAAGGACGAGGAGTCCTTCGCCGAGAAGACCGGCCATCCCGCGTACTGGACCGCCGACGAGGCCGCGGCCATCAGGACCGAGGGAGACAGGGTGGCCCGGCTCGCCGAGGCCGGAACCTTTCCCTTCGACGGCTCCTGGTGCGATTTCCGGCCGCCGCCTGCCTGGCGAACCCCGCCCCGGCCACCGGTCCCCCGCCACCCGCTCCTCTGACCGACGACCACCCCGACCTCCCCGCACGACCCCCGATGGGTGTGGTTCAGCCCCCGTCGCAGGTCTCGGTCAGGGTGGCGCGATGGCGATCATTGCCCGGCGTCACCCTCCGTGATACACAGAGTAACCAGACGCAAATCCCTCAGACACCGATTCGATCCGCAGGTCAGGGCGGTCAGACCGGTCATACGTACGAGATCCGGGTAAAGAGAGCCATCAAGTCGTCGTACGAGAGCAGTTTCATCAGCGAAGATAGAGGGTGACCCGTGCCGTGCGGCACGGGTACCGAACTACCCAACAGGGGCGGTGACTTACATGATCCTGGCAGCGGAGAAGGGCGACATCACCACCATCATCGGCGGAATCGCCCCGAACTGGGGGCCGTTCGGGACCTTGGGCAACGAGGCCCGCGTAATGATCGAGGTCGTGATGGCGATCGCCATCCTGCTCTGTCTCGGCATCGCGGTCTGGGGCGCGGCGAAACAGCGCATCGGCGCGACCGCCCTGCGCGACACGTTCAGCGCGGAGCAGGGCAAGGGGCTGATCGTCGCGGGCCTGACCGGTGTGTTCATCATCGGATCGCTGGGAACCGTGTTCACCATCGTCTACGGGATGGCCGTCTAACCAGCCGTCAGCCCGCGCTCGGGGGCAGTCCCGCCCCACCCGTCACCATCCGTCCGTCGTGCCCACCGGCAGAGGTTGCGTCTCCCTGATGTCGACTCACCACACCGCGTCCACGCGGAAACCAGCACGGCTACCGTCGTACCACGACACGGTTCAGGCAACGGTTGAGGGGGCGTACGCGGCATGAGTCACGACGACGGCTACGGCAACGACTCGGGGCGTACGGGAGACGGCTACAGCACGATCGGCGGTACGCGCCAGACCCGCACCCGCCTCCCCGACGGCGAGGGCGGCGACGGCTACGGCCCCCGCCGCCCGGCCCGCAGCTCGCGCTCACTGGTCACGGTCGTCGGCGTGATCGTCCTGCTGCTCGCGGCCATCGCGTTCGCCAACATGGGCGGCGGCGACGGGAACGACGGCGACGGCGCGTCGGGGAGCAACGGCAAGAAGGCGGGCGCGGCGCCGACTGCGGCTACGGGGACAAAGCCGGTGACGGGGAAGAACGGCGAGATCCCGTCGGGGTTCGCACATGATGAGCAGGGGGCGCAGAGTGCTGCGGCGAACTATTCCGTGGCGCTCGGGTCAGCCGAGATGTTCAACAGAGAGCGTCGACAGGCCATCGCCGTCGCGGTATACGCGCCAGTTGTCGCTGCTGCCCGCCAGGACGACCTGAACAACGTCTACTCCGACCAGTCCTTCCTCTCGAACATCGGGCTGAACGCCGATGGCACTGCTCCTGCGGGCCAGACCTTCATCTCACGTTCCAACCCCGTCGGAACGAAAGTTGTGAAGTTCGACGGCACTACAGCCAGCGTCGCCGTCTGGTACTCAGCGCTGTTCGGCCTAGCCGGTGAAGGATCGAAGAACCCGGTCTCCGAGAGCTGGTTCACCAACACCTTCGACCTCACTTGGATCAACGGCGACTGGAAGGTCACCGACTTCACGCAGAAGGACGGCCCTGCTCCCGTTGGCCGCGACCAGGCTGCCTCCCCGGCCGGGGAGATGGCCGATGCTGTGGAACAGTTCGGAGGGTTCACCTATGCCCGGTAAGCGACAAAGTCGCACCCTCTCGGTGGCAGGAATTGCGGCCACCCTGCAAGTGTCTTTCGTCCTACTCGCCAGTCGGGCGTTCGCCGACCCGTCGCCGAGTCCAACGCCCAGCAAGGACAGCAGCGCCTGCGATCTGATCCGCGGCCCGGCCAAGGACTACTGCGAAGGCGACCCCGCCCCCAAATCCACCACCCCCGACAGCGTCGACCCCGCCCTCGACCCCCTCACCTCCCTCGGCCGCGGCTGCGCCGACGCCGCCGCGTGGATCGTGGGCAAGCTCAGCGAGGCCGTCAAAAGCACGGCCAACGTCGACTTCACCAACACCCGCTTCCTCCAGCAGTACGCGATCGTCTTCGCCGCCTCCACCGTGCTGACGCTCGTCCTGTGGCTCCTCGCCGTGGCCAAGCGCGCGATCCGCGGGGTGCCGCTCACCACCGCGATCTCCGAGGCCATCGGGTTCCTGTGGCTCACCGTGCTCGCTTCCGCGTTCACGCCGCTGATCCTCTACACGATCGTCTCCGCCACCGACGGCGTCACCGAGGTCATCTCCTCGTCTTCCGGCGGGCAGACCGACGTCTTCTTCGGGTCGTTCGCCGAGGCGCTCAAGAAGGACGCCGACATCGGCGGCGGGCCGATCATGCTGATCGTCGTGTCGCTCGTGTCGATCCTCGCCGCGGGCATCCTCTGGCTGGAGCTCGTGATCCGCGCCGCCCTGCTCTACGTCGGCGCCCTCCTCGGAACCGCCGTGTACGCGGGGCTCGTCGACAAGAACATGTGGGGGCACGTACGGCGCTGGGCGGGCATCATGATCGCGGTGATCATGGTGAAGCCGGTCATCGTCATCGTGCTCGGCCTGGCCGGCGCACTGTCATCGGACGACGGACCCGACGCGTTCTCGGCCGTCGTCTCCGGGCTGGCCATCATCCTGCTGGCGATCTTCGCCTCCGGCATGATCTACCGCTTCGTCCCCGGCTTCGGCGACGAGATCCAGGGTGCCCGCACCAACCGCAAGCAGGCCACCGACGGCTCCCAGGCCGCCGCGATGATCAGCTCGCCCGCCGCTCTCGTCTCACAGGGCATCAAGACCCACAGCAGCCGCGGCGGCGGCCAGGACGGCAGCGGCGGCGGCAACAGCGGCGGCGGACGGCCCTCCAACCCGGTCAGCGGCGGAGTCGCCGCACACAGCTCCCGCAACTCCGGGAGCGGGGTCGGCGGCGGATCTGTCCCCTCCGCCGCACCTCCGCCCCGCAGCGGTTCGGGCCCCACGTCCGGCACCCCGCACGGCAGCCGGAGCTCTCGCGGTGGATCGGGCCGATCCGGCGGATCAGGCAGTTCAGGTAACAACAGCACAGGAGGTGGCGGGCGTTGAGCACTCAGTCCCATCCGATCACGCCCCGCCGTACGTATCTCATCGGCCGTGCCCGGCCGAACGCGATCGTCGGCAAGAACCGCGAGACGGGCGAGATCGCCCTGATCATCGGCGGCGCGTTCCTCGGCATGATGAGCGGGCTGCTCGTCCCGGTCCTCTCCCTGCGGATCGTGCTGCTCACCGGCTTCCCGCTGCTCGCCCTGGCGATCGTCTACGTCCCGTACAAGCACCGGACCTTCTACAAATGGTTCGAGATCAACCGCAGCTTCAAGCGCTCCCTGCGCCGCGGCACGTCCTACCGCTCCTCCGCCATGGAGGCGGGCGTCAGCGCCGACGGGCGTGAGGTCGAGATCGGGCCGCCCCCCGGCATCGGCCGGATCAACTGGCTGGCCGCACCCTTCGGGCCGGACGAGATCGCCGTACTGCTGCACGCCGACCGCCGCACCGTCACCGCGGCCATCGAGATCGAGGGCCCCGGCGTCGGGCTGCGCGACAGCGAGGACCAGGAAGCTCTCGTCGACCGGTTCGGCACCCTTCTCAAACACGTCGCCAACGGCGACGGCTTCGTGACCCGCATCCAGATGCTGGCCCGCACCCTGCCCGCCGACCCCGACGCCCACGCCAAGGACGTCGCCCAGCGCGGCGACAAGAGCTCCCCGGGCTGGCTGCAGGAGTCGTACGAGCAGCTCCAGTCCATGGTCTCCACCTCCAGCGAGCAGCACCGCGCCTACCTCGTCGCCTGCATGCACTTCAACCGCGAGCTCGCCGCCGAGGCCCACGCCATGGCCCGCGCCGCCCGCCCGCACTCCGGCCGCAAGATCGACCGGGACGCCGGTCTCGCCGTCGTCATGGCGCGCGAGCTCACCGACATCTGCGCCCGCCTCGCCGAGGCCGACATCCGGGTCCGCCAGCCGCTCGGCCAGAGCCGGCTGGCCTCCCTGGTCCACTCGATGTACGACCCCGACCACCCCATCGACCACATCCAGGCCATGACGAAGCGCAACGCCTGGCCCGCCGAACTGGACGCGGTCGAGCCGACGTTCCTCCAGGCCAAGACGCGTGAGTCATCGACCCGCGCGCCCTGGTGCCACTCCACGGCCTGGGTGAAGGAGTGGCCGATGACGCCCGTCGGCGTCAACTTCCTCGCCCCGCTCCTCGTCCACACGCCCGATGTGATCCGTACGGTCGCGGTCACCATGGACCTCGAACCCACCGAGATCGCCATCGAGCGGATGCTCACCGAGAAGACCAACGACGAGGCCGAGGCCAGCCGCCAGGCCAAGATGAACCGCACCGTCGACCCGCGCGACACCGCCGCTTACGGCCGGCTCGACCAGCGGGGTGAAGATCTCGCGAGCGGCGCGGCCGGGGTGAACCTCGTGGGGTACATCACCGTGTCGTCGCGCTCACCCGAGTCCCTCGCCCGCGACAAGCGGACGATCCGGGCCTCGGCGGGCAAGTCGTATCTGAAGCTTGAGTGGTGCGACCGCGAGCACCACCGCGCGTTCGTGAACACCCTGCCCTTCGCCACCGGCATCCGCCACTGACCCGCCGGCCCACCAGACCTCGACAGCAAGACGCCTGAACACCGGAGCACCAAACCACCAAACCACCAAACCACCAGAGCACCCGAACAACCGAACCTAGACCCGAGACCACACCGAGACCCGAGACCGCGACACCGAGAGGGAGGTCAGTCACGCCATGCGAGATCCGCTGTCCGCGTTGTCGGACGCCTTTACCGCCTTCCTCTTCGGGAAGGTGGAGACGACCCGGCTGCCCGTCCGCACCTCGACCGGACAGGCCCAGGCGGTCTACCTGCCCACCGCCGCCCCGGGCCTCGGCGACTCCGGCGTGATCATCGGCCGCGAGGTGTACTCCGGCAAGGGCTACATCTACGACCCCTTCCAGCTGTACGGGCAACAGCTGCCCGCCCCGCACTGGCTGGTACTCGGCGAATCCGGCAACGGCAAGTCCGCGCTGGAGAAGACGTACGTACTGCGCCAGCTCCGCTTCCGCGACCGCCAGGTCGTCGTCCTGGACGCCCAGGGCGAGGACGGCGTCGGCGAATGGAACCTCATCGCCCAGGAACTGGGCCTGACCCCCATCCGCCTCGACCCCACCGCCGCGCTCAACGGCGGCATCCGCCTCAACCCGCTCGACCCCGCGATCACCACCACCGGCCAGCTCGCCCTGCTGCGCACCATCATCGAAGTCGCCATGGGCCACGGTCTCGACGAGCGCTCCGGATTCGCGCTCAAGGTCGCGCACGCCTATGTGAACGAGACGACGACCGACCGCCAGCCCGTACTGATGGACATCGTCGACCAGCTCCGCCACCCGGAGCCGGAGTCCGCCGAAGCGATGAACGTCGACATAGACGACGTACGGGCCTGGGGCCTGGACGTCGCCCTCGTCCTGGACCGGCTCGTCGACGGCGACCTGCGCGGCATGTTCGACGGACCGACGTCCGCTGGCATCGACCTCGACGCCCCACTGATCGTCTTCGACCTCTCGCACATCGACCGCAACTCGATCGCCATGCCGATCCTGATGGCGATCGTCGGCGTCTGGCTGGAACACACCTGGATCAGGCCCGACCGGAAGAAACGCATCTTCCTGGTGGAAGAGGCCTGGCACATCATCAACTCCCCCTTCGTCGCCCAGCTCTTCCAGCGCCTGCTGAAGTTCGGACGCCGGCTCGGGCTCTCGTTCGTCGCCGTCGTCCACCACCTCAGCGACGTGGTCGACGGAGCCGCGGCACGGGAAGCGGCGGCCATCCTGAAGATGGCCTCGACGCGCACCATCTATGCCCAGAAGGCCGACGAGGCCAGAGCGACCGGGAGGGTGCTCGGGCTGCCACGCTGGGCGGTCGAGATCATCCCCACGCTCACCCCGGGCATCGCCGTCTGGGACGTCAACGGCAACGTACAGGTCGTCAAACACCTGATCACCGAGGCCGAACGCCCGCTCGTCTTCACCGACCGCGCCATGACCGAGTCCTCCGCCGACGACCTGCTCCCGGAGGACGTACGCGCCGCCGAGCTGGAGGCGGAGCAACGCGCGGCACGCATCGAGAACCAGCAACGACTGAACGAGTCGTCCGAGTCAACGGTGGCATGACATGGCGGGTGCGGGGCGCGGCGACGTACGCAACGGCAACAGGAGCGGGAGCAGGAGCGGCGGCGACAACGGGAACGGCGGCGGAGGCATCCCCGACGGACTGCTGATCGGGCTGCTGCTCTTCCTCCTCGGCCTGACGCTGCTGGCCTGGACGGCCACCGGTCTGGCCGGTCTCCTCTCCCATGGCGCCTGGCCGGAGGGTGTCACCCTCGCCGAGACCCCGTTGGCCATGCGCCGACTGGTGGAGGCCCCCCACGACCTGCCCGCCGCCTGGCCGGTCACCCCGGCCGGGGAGCTCTCCGGGTACGGGCTGTTCTGGGGCCTGTTCATCGGCGAACTGATGGTGCTGGTGGTACTGACCGTGTTCGTGATGGGCGTGGTCGCCCGCTGGCGAGGCGTACGGGCACGGCAGCGCGCCGACCGACTGGAACAGCAGAACCCGCCACAGCGCGAACCGCTCCAGGAGTACGCGTACGAGGAACGAGCCGCCCGCCCGGCCCCAACCCCGGCCCCCCACCGGGAACCCACCGCCGAACCGGTCAC
The DNA here is from genome assembly GCF_040295435.1 of Streptomyces sp. NPDC002809. Taxonomy (NCBI): domain Bacteria; kingdom Bacillati; phylum Actinomycetota; class Actinomycetes; order Kitasatosporales; family Streptomycetaceae; genus Streptomyces; species Streptomyces sp. NPDC002809. The sequence continues at coordinate 5,968 of NZ_JBEOVJ010000061.1, read as the reverse complement.
CGAGCAGGTCACCGAACCGGTCACCGAGCCGATCAACGACAAGGCTGCCCCGGCCGACGCCACCCAGACGCCGGCTCCCCTCCCGCCCGTCGTCCCCTCGCCGCGCACGCCCCTCGTCGTCTACGGCCCCGCCGCCACCCGCCGGCCCACCGCCGTCCAGGCCATCCGCGAGGCGGACGGGCCCGTGCTCGTCGTCACCTCCGACCCCAGCGTCTGGGCCGAGACGAAGGACGCCCGGGCCAAGCTCGGTCCGGTCCTCGTCTACGACCCCGGCCACCTCTGCGACACCCCGGCCCGGCTCCACTGGGCCCCCACCACCGGCTGCGAACTGCCCGACCGCGCGGCCGCCCGCTCCGCCGCACTCCTCGCCCCCGTACGACCGCAGTCCCGGATCGACGCGGCGACGGCCGACACCGCGGAAACCCTCCTGCAGTGCTGGCTCCACGCCGCCGCCATCGACGGCCGCCCCTTCCGCCAGGTCCACCGCTGGGCCCTCGGCGGCAGCGCACACGAACCGGTGCGCCTGCTCCGCACCCACCCCAAGGCGGCCTCCGGACTCGCCGGGCTGCTGGAGTCCGCACTCACCGCCCACCCCGAACGCCGGGAAATGGCACAAGAACTGACGGTACGGGCCTTCGGCGCCCTGTCCTCGGTCCACGTCCGGGAAACCTGCACACCGAACCGCGCCGATGCGCTCGCGCTGGACTCCTTCGCAAACGAGGGGGGCAGCCTCTACGTGGTCGGCGAACCCATCGAGAACCCGCGCTCGGGGCCCGGGGCGATGCCCCTGCTCACCGCGCTCGCCTCAGACGTGGTCGAGCAGGGCCGACGCATGGCTGCACGGTCGTCCGACGGCCGGCTCGACCCACCGATGACGCTCGTCCTCGACGACATCGCGGCCGTCGCGCCACTGCCCCGGCTGCCGGAGCTGCTGGCGACAGGCGAGGGACAAGGCCTGCCCACCGTCGCCCTGCTCCGCTCCCGCGAACAGGCCCGCGCCCGCTGGACCCAGCAGCTCCGGACCCCGACCGCGCTGTGACCCTCCCCGCCGACACCCCCCAGGCCCTTCGTCTGGATCAGACCGGATCAGGTCGGATCGGGCCGGATCGGCCTGGATCGAGCCGGACCTGGGAGCGGGGCCCGGTGCGTGCAAGCGCAAGGCGGAGGAGAAAGCCACCGCGGAGCATCGGCGCCCGCCGACAGCCCGCCGGATGTGCGTGCCGGGCCCACGAGCCCGGCACGATCCGGCCGAGAGGCCCTAGGGCCGCGCCACCGCGTACTCCAGCTCCCTGGCCGTCGGGTCACCCGGCATCGGCACGCTCTCCCCGGTCGGCACGAACCCGATCCGCCGGTAGAGGGCCGCGGCCCTCGGATTGTCCTCGTGCACATACAGCCGTACGCGTTCGATCACGGGCTCGCCCAGCGACCACGCCCAGTCCGTCCCGGCCCGGAACAGCTGCTCGGCCAGCCCCTTGCCCCGCACCTCCGACCGTACGAACACCCCGACGACATGGGCCTGGTGGACCGCGGCCGCCTCACCGAACACGGTGTCCCCGTCCGGCCGCTCGATCAGGACCGTCACCGTGCCCGCCCAGCTTCCGTCAGGAGCCTCGGCGATGAACTGCCGGACCCGGCCCTCACCCTCCTCCGACGCACCGACCGTCCGCTCCCGCCAGAAGTCGTCGGACCGCTCCAGCCCCGCCTCGTACGTCTCCAGGAACGCCACCGGAGCGGCCGGATCCTGCAAAGCGGCCAGCCTGAGTTCCTTCGCCGACCGCCACTCATCGGCGCGCACGGCCCGTATCACGTAGTCCATGCACCGATCCTGACCTGCGCTCCCATGGCCGCGCAATGTGATTCCCACCGAGGCGGCCGAGACCCGCCAAGCCCCCTGCACCGGCCGAAGGCCACCGGCCCCCGACAACAGCCGGGGCCCCCGAGCCTTCGACAACAGCCGAGGCCCACCGGGCCCGGGCCCCCGATGCCGACCGAGACCTACCAAGGCCCACCGCGTCGTACCCCGGTACTACGCCCGCCGCCACTGCCCGTCCCCGGTCCGACGCCCCGCGCCCGCCCGCTCCGTAGCGTCGACCGCATGATCAGGGCATACGAACTCACCAAACGGTACGGCGACACCACCGTCGTCCAGGACCTCGACTTCACGGTCCGGCCCGGCACCGTCACCGGCTTCCTCGGCCCGAACGGCGCCGGGAAGTCCACGACCATGCGCATGCTCCTCGGCCTGGACGCGCCCACCCGCGGCCACTCCACGGTCGGCGGACGCGCGTACGCCACTCACAGCGCACCCCTCACCGAAGTCGGCGCGCTGCTGGAGGCCCGCTCCGTCCATCCCGGCCGGACCGCCTTCCACCACCTGATGGCACTCGCCCACACCCACGGCATCCCGCGCGGCCGCGTCGAGCACGTCCTCGACCTGGCCGGCCTGACCGCCGTCGCCGGGAAGCGGGTCAAGGGCTTCTCGCTCGGCATGGGCCAACGGCTCGGCATCGCCGCGGCCCTGCTCGGAGACCCGGCCACCCTGATCCTGGACGAGCCGGTCAACGGACTCGACCCGGAGGGCGTGCTGTGGATCCGCAACCTGCTCAAGTCCCTCGCCAAGCAGGGCCGCACGGTACTCGTCTCCTCGCACCTGATGAGCGAGATGGCCCTCACCGCCGACCATCTCGTCATCATCGGCCGGGGCCGGCTCCTCGCGGACACCACGGTCGCGGACTTCGTCGCCACGGCGGGCGGCGGCGCGGTCAAGGTCGTCACCCCGCAGGCCGCAGCCCTGCGCGACCTCCTGCGCGGCCCCGGCATCGACATCACCGACGCGGCCGGAACGGAACCCGACCACCTGGAGATCCGCGGCACGGACGCCGCCCACATCGGCCGCGTCGCCGCCGCCCACGCCATCCCCCTGTACGAACTCACGCCCCGCACCGCATCCCTGGAGCAGGCCTTCATGGACCTCACCCAGGAGTCGGTCGAATACCGGATCACCGCCCCCGAACCGACCGGAGCCCTCGCATGACCACCACGACTCCCGCCCCGGCACCCGCCCCGGCCTCCATCCCGACGCCCACCCCGCACCCCTACCGCGTCACACCGGCCCGGGTACTGCGCTCCGAATGGCACAAGCTCCACACCCTGCGCTCCAGCTGGATCACCCTCGGGTCCGCCGCCGCCCTCGTCCTCGCCGTCGGCATCGTCATGGGCGCCACCTACACGTCCGACGGCGGCGACTCCGACGTCGACACCGTCATCCTGGTCCTCTACGGCACCACACTCGGCACCCTCTGCACGGTGGTCCTGGGCATCCTCGTCACCGCGGGCGAGTACTCCTCCGGCATGATCCGCGCCTCGCTCACCGCAGTCCCCCGCCGGCTCCCGGTCCTGTGGGCCAAGGCGGCCGTCTTCACCGCCACCGTCCTCGGCGTCATGCTGACCACCTCTCTGCTCACGTTCGCCGTCGCACAGCTCTTCCTCCACGACACGGACCAGGCCGCCGCCCTCACCGACCCCGGCGTACTCAGGGCGGTGGCGGGCAACGCCGCCGGCGCCACCCTCCTCAGCCTCATCGCCCTCGGACTCGGCGCCCTGCTCCGCTCGGTGCCGGGGGCGATCGGCGCCTTCATCGGCGGCGTCATGGTCCTGCCGGAGGTGCTCACCATGCTCCCGTACGACACCGTCGAGACCGCCGTCCGCTACTTCCCCACGCAGTCCGCCGGCGTACTGGGTTCCGCGACCCCCCTCCCCGACGCCGCCTCCACCGGCGGGGCCCTGCTCGCCCTCGTCCTGTGGGCTGCGGCCACACTGAGCGCGGCGGCCCTGCTCCTGCGACGCCGCGACGCATGACACGGACGGAACCGGGCGCGAGGACGGACGAGTGAAGGACGAGGGCGAGTGAGGGGCGAGGACGAATGACGGACGACGAATCACACCGCCCCGCGGGCCCCCTCCCGCTCACGGGCCACATTCAGCGCCTGCTCCGACGCGTTCGCGCGTTCGACCGCCGCCACCCCCTCGTCTGGGACGGACTCCTCACCACCTTCTGGGTGCTGTTCGCCGTCCTCGACGTCTCGTCCGGCGGCTGGCGCACGGTCGCCGTCGACCGGGACGTGTCGGCGACGCTGGTGCTCTGGATGAGCGTCGCGTTCTCCGCCCCACTGCTGTGGCGCCGCAGCCGTCCGCTGGCCGTGCTGGTGTTCATGGCACCGTTCTCCCTGGTCAACGTGTGGACGGGGGCGGTCATCCAGGCCGCTTTCCTCCAGGAGATCGTCGTCTTCAACATCGCGCTCCGAAAGCCGATGCGCACTCTGGCGTGGTCGGGCGCGGTCGTGTTCGCCCCGCTGGTCATCGGCTCGACCCACTTCCCGGACGACTGGAACCGGCTCTTCGTCCCCCACCTGTACGCATTCGCGTTCGCGTCCCTGGTCGGCATCGTGGTGCGTACGCGCAAGGAGTACACCGAGGCCCTCGTCGACCGCGCCAACCGCCTCGAACTCGAACGCGACCAGCAGGCCCAACTGGCCGCGGCCGCCGAACGGACCCGGATCGCCCGGGAGATGCACGACATCATCGGGCACAACCTCTCCGTGATCACGGGCCTCGCGGACGGCGGCTCCTACGCCGCGGTCAAGAGCCCCGAACGGGCCGCCCAGGCCCTGGACGCCATCGGCACCACCAGTCGCCAGGCCCTCGCCGAACTCCGCCGCCTGCTGGGCGTCCTGCGCGAACACCCGGACCTGGCGGACCGCACCCCGCAGCCCACACTCGACGACATCGAGGCCCTGCTCGCAGGTGTACGCGCCGCCGGACTCCCCGTCCGCCTGCACCGCCACGGCACAGCACCGGACGTGCCACCCACACCCGGAAGGCAACTGACGGTCTATCGAGTGGTGCAGGAAGCGTTGACGAACACGCTGAAGCACACCGAACCCGGACCGTCGCTGACGGCGGAGGTCACGCTGACGTACCGTCCGACGGAACTGGAGGCCCTGATCACGGACAACGGCAACCCACACCCCACCGCCGGCCCGCCCGACGGCACCGGCCAGGGCATCACCGGAATGCGCGAACGCGCCGCCCTGTACGACGGCACACTCGAAGCGGGCCGGCCGGCCACCACGGGCTGGCAGGTACGGCTCCGACTCCCCCTGGAGGACTCCCCCTCGTGACGACCGTGCTCATCGCGGACGATCAGCCGATGCAACGCTTCGGATTCCGCATGCTGCTGGAGAGCCAGGACGACATGACCGTCGTCGGCGAGGCCGCCAACGGCCACGAAGCCCTCCAACTCATCGCCCGACACCAGCCGGACGTCGCCCTGATGGACATCCGCATGCCCCTGCTCGACGGCATCGAGGCCACTCGACGCCTCATCAGGGCCGGCTCCCGTACGCGCGTCCTCATCGTCACCACGTTCGATCTGGACCGCTACGCGTACGACGGCCTGCGCGCCGGCGCCAGCGGCTTCCTGATCAAGGACGCGCTCCCGGAGGAGCTTCTCTCCGGAATCCGCGCGGTGGCCGGCGGCGACGCCGTGGTCGCCCCGAGCCTGACCCGCCGTCTCCTGAACGCCTACGTAAAGCACTTGCCCACCACCCCCGGCGGGGCCTCGACCCCGGACGAGCGGATTGCGAAACTCACCGACCGGGAAACGGAGATCCTCACCGTCATCGGTCAGGGCTGGACCAATTCAGAAATCGCCGAACGGCTCCACCTGGCCGAATCGACCGTGAAGACCCACGTCTCGCGCATTCTCGCGAAGACCGGAGCCAGGGACCGCGTGCAGGCGGTCATCCTGGCGTACGACACTCACCTGGTCACCGCGGGCTGAGGAGCCCGTAAACACAAGGAGCCCGTAAACACAGAAAAGCCCCGTGCCACAAGGGCACGGGGCTTAACTATCAAAAGGAGTTCGGCGGCGTCCTACTCTCCCACAGGGTCCCCCCTGCAGTACCAT
>NZ_JBEOVJ010000060.1:0-52124 GCF_040295435.1 Streptomyces sp. NPDC002809 | reverse complement strand
CGGCGCTGTTCACGTACACATAGATGAAGAACACTCCTGGTAGGAGCAGCCAGGGTGCGGATGAGGCGCGAAGGTTTGCCCAGGTGATCACTCGAAGAACGTCCCGTCGCCGAGCGACGTGCCGCTGACGTACCCCTCGCCGTGGATGCCGGCGGCGGCCCGCCCCGCGGCGAACAGACCGGGGACCGGATCGCCGGACACGTCGAGGACCGCGCCGTCCACGGTCGTGTGCAGGCCCCCGAGAGTGAACCCGGCCGCCCCTGTGCCCGCCGCGGCACCCGGCCGGCCGCCCCGGTGGAATCCGGCCCGCGGGTCGACGGCCGCGAACGGCCCCGCCAACGGCCTGAGCCAGCGGGGGTCCTTGTGGAAGTACGGGTCCTGACCGCTCGCCGCGTGCGTGTTGTACGTGCCGACGGTGGACTCCAGGGCGCCCTGAGGCATCCCGAGTTCGGTCTCCAGCTCCGCCAGGGTCTCCGTGACGAACCGGGGAACGACACCCCAGCGTTCCTGCTCGGGGATCGACTCGTATCCCTCCTCGTCGATGATCACCCAGTAGGGGGCGGGCTGGGTCAGCACGGCGGCCACACTGAAGAGACCGGGATAGACGTCCTCGTTGATGAAGCGCCGGCCGTGGGCGTTGACCAGCATGCCCCGGGTGACCATCGCGGGCAGCGCGGTCAGCGCCAGTTCCACCACGCCCATCCGCCGGGTGGCGGCGCCGATCGCGGCGGCCATCCTGATGCCGCTGCCGTCGTCCAGTCCGTCGCTGACCTTGCCGTGGCCGATGAGGTGCGGGGCATGGTCGGCCAGCATCTCCTCGTTGTCGGCGAACCCGCCGGTGGTCAGCACCACGCCCCTGCGCGCCCGGAAGGCGAGGTCCTGGCCGTGCCGGCGTGCGGTGACCCCGACGACCCGGCCGCTGTCGTCGACGATCAGTGCGGTGGCCAGGGTGTCGGCGTGTACGGCGGCCCCGGCCTCCTCGGCGGCGGCCACGAGTTTCTCCATCACCAGCCAGCCGCCGAACGCGTCGGTCGCGCAGCGGTGGCCGCGCGGGGCCGGGCGGGCGATCTCGTTGTACGGCCAGGCGTTCTCGCCCAGCCACATCAGCCCGTCCTTGGTGGTCGGCATCCAGGTCGGCGCGTCCCACAGGGTCGGCTCGAAGGTCAGCCCGCGGTCCACGAACCACCGGAAGTGCTCGGTGCTGCCCTCGCAGTACAGGCGCAGCTTCTCCTGGTCGGTGTGCGGCCCGAGCGCGGCATCGAGGTAGGCGAACATGTCGTCCGCGCTGTCCTCGAATCCGCAGGCGTGCTGCACCGGGGTCCCGCCGCCGAGGTACAGCTCTCCGCCGGAGAGCGCGGAGGACCCGCCGGGGCCTCCGGCCCGTTCGAGGACGAGGACGTCGGCGCCCGCGGCGGCGGCTTCGTACGCTGCGGCGGCGCCGGCGCATCCGAAGCCGACGACCAGCACGTCGGTCTCTCCGTCGTAGTGGTCGACGGTCCCGGCAGGCACCGGTGTCACCGGCCGGGACGCTCTCATGTGGCTGTCCCGGGCGGGGTGAAGGCGGCGAGGGGTTCGGATCCCGACCAGTCGTGGCCCCAGTAGCTGTCGGCGGTGATCTCCTCGGCGGTGTAGTGCGCCTCGTCGACGCGCATCCCGTCGTAGCCGTATTCGAGGTCCCAGCCGCCGGGCGCACGCACGTAGAACGACACCATCTTGTCGTTGGTGTGCCGGCCCAGCGTCGAGGAGAGCGAGAAGCCCTGCTCGGCCACGTTGTCGAGGGCGCGGCCGACCGCGTCCAGGCTGTCCACCTCGACCATCAGGTGCACGAGGCCGGGCGCCTCCCCGTGCGGGGCGGGGCAGACGGCAAGGCTGTGGTGGCGTTCGTTGACCCCCATGAAACGCACCCGGCGGGGAGAGCCGCCGCCGAGCCGCATCGAGCCGCGGGGCATGAATCCGAGGACTTCGGTGTAGAAGGCGATCGTCTCGTCGGGGCTGGTGGTGGGCAGGACGATGTGTCCCATCCCCTGGCCGCCGGTGACGAACCGCTGGCCGAGCTTGGTCACCACGGGACTGTGGTCGAGGATCGGGGCGAAGAACACCTCGACGGACACACCGGCCGGGTCCTCGAAGGTGATGCCCTGCTCGACGCCCCGGTCATCCGCCTCCTCGCGGCTGAGCGGCTTCACTCCCGTACCGGACGCCTCGACGGCGCGGCCGACGGCGGCGAGCGCGAACTGGTCCCGCACCTCCCAGCCGATCGACAGCACCCGGTCGGTGTCGCCGGGCAGGACGACGAGCCGGGAGCGGCGCTCGTCCATGCGCAGGTACAGGCCGTCGGGTTCCGGCCCGGAGCCCTCGGCGAAGCCGAGGGCGTCCACGGTGAGTTCGCGCCAGCGCCCGATGTCGGTGGACTGGACCCGGAGATAGCCGAGTCCGCGGATCTGTGTCATGGGTGTTCCTCTCTGAACCGGTCTGCGGTCTGCGGTCGGTCGTGACGTCAGATCATCGAGCGCATCGGGCCCTGCGGCGGATCGATGCCGATCTCGGTGAGGGCCGAGGCGTGGAAGACGGATCCCGGCACATGGATGGCGTGCGTGAGACCCACGTGCGCGTCACGCCAGAAGCGCTGGATCGGGTTGTCCAGCCGCATCGCGTTGCCGCCGGAGCGGGCGACGACCTCGTCGACCGCGCGGACGGCCCGCCAGGCGGCGGCGGCCTGGGTGCGCCGGCCGACGGCCCGGCGCTCGAAGCTGATCTCCTCGCCGGCGGCAACCGCGTCGTGGATCCGGCAGATGTTGTCCAGGAGCGCCGACCGGGAGGCCGCGATCTCGGCAGCCGCGTCGCTGATGGCGTACAGGACGTACGGGTCGTCCTTCACGGCCTGGCCGGTGATCTGCACCCGGCCGCGCTGGTAGTCGAGATGGTGGGCGAGAGCGCCCTCGCAGATGCCGATCACGGCGGCGGTGATGCCGAGCGGGAACGCGGCCGAGAAGGGCAGCCGGTAGGCCGGGTTGGTCAGCCCGGACTCCGCGGCCAGGGACCCGTCCACGACCTTGTTGTACTCGATGACGCGGTAGTCGGGTACGAACGCGTCCTTGACGATGACGTCCTTGCTGCCCGTGCCGCGCAGCCCGACGACGTCCCAGGAGTCCTCGACGATCTCGTAGTCGGCGCGGGGCAGGATGACGTGCACGGACTGCGGGGGGTTGATCCGGTTGCCGTCGGCGTCGGCGAGGAAGCCGCCGAGGAAGATCCAGCGGCAGTGGTCGGTGCCGGAGGAGAACTGCCAGTGGCCGTTGAAGACGTATCCGCCGTCGACGGGCCTGAGCAGGCCCATCGGGGCGTACGGGGAGGCGATCCAGGTGTCGGAGTCCTCGCCCCAGATCTCCTCCTGGACCCGGGGGTCGGCCATCGCCATCTCCCACGGGTGGACACCGACGACGCCGGTGACCCAGCCGCTGGCCCCGTCCAGTGCGGCGATCCTCATGACGGTCTCGGCGAACTCGCGCGGGTGCAGTTCGAGGCCGCCGTACGTCTTCGGCTGGAGCATGCGCATCGCCCCGACGTCGCGCAGGATCTTCGCCGCCTGGTCGTCGAGCCGGCCGAGCGCCTCGTTGGCGGGTCCGAGCGCGCGGATCTCGTCGGCGCGTGCCTCGACTGCTTCGAGTACGGGATTGGGCATGGCTGTTCTCACTTCCCCGAAGAGTGCTGGGCGGTCCCGGAGCGGTGCTTCGCCGCGAGGGCGACCGCGATCTCGATGAGCTGGTCCTCCTGGCCGCCGACGAGCTTGCGACGGCCCGCCTCCATGAGGATCTCGGCGCCGGAGACCTGGTAGGTGGCGGCCTGGCGGGCGGCGTGCTTCAGGAAGCTGGAGTAGACACCGGCGTAGCCCATCGTCAGCGACAGCCGGTCGAGCAGGCATTCGCCGTCCATGACGGGCCGCACGACGTCCTCGGCCGCGTCGATGATCTTCAGTACGTCGATGCCGGTACGGATCCCCAGCTTCTCGGCGACGGCGGCGAACCCCTCGACGGGGGTGTTGCCGGCGCCCGCGCCGAAGCGGCGGGTGGACCCGTCGATCTGCTTGGCCCCGGCGCGGACGGCGAGGACCGAGTTGGCGACGCCGAGGCCGAGGTTCTCGTGCCCGTGGAAACCGACCTGGGCGTCGTCGCCGAGCTCGGCGACGAGGGCGCCGATCCGGTCGCTGGTCTGCTCCATGATGAGGGCGCCTGCGGAGTCGACGACGTACACGCACTGGCAGCCGGCGTCGGCCATGATGCGGGCCTGCCGGGCCAGCACCTCCGGCGGCTGACTGTGCGACATCATGAGGAACCCGACGGTCTCCAGGCCCAGTTCGCGGGCTAGACCGAAGTGCTGGACGGAGATGTCGGCCTCGGTGCAGTGGGTGGCGATCCGGCAGATCGCGGCGCCGTTGCCGGCGGCCTCGCGGATGTCGTCCTGGAGACCGAGGCCGGGCAGCATCAGGAAGGCGATCTTCGCCCGGCGGGCGGTCTTCACCGCGGCCTTGATGAGCTCCTGCTCGGGGGTGTGGCTGAAGCCGTAGTTGAAGGAGGACCCGCCGAGGCCGTCGCCGTGCGTGACCTCGATGACGGGGACGCCCGCGTCGTCGAGCGCGGCGACGATGGAGGTGACGTGGTCGACGGTGAACTGGTGCTGCTTGGCATGCGATCCGTCCCTGAGGGACGAGTCGGTGACCCGGATGTCCAGGTCGGAGCTGTAGGGCATGGCTCGTGTACTCCTCGGTGAGCGGCGGTCAGGCACCGGCGCGACGGGCGGTGATCCGCTGGGCGAAGCCCTCGCCGACCCTGGTGGCGGCGGCGGTCATGATGTCGAGGTTTCCGGAGTACGGCGGCAGGAAGTCGCCCGCGCCCTCCACCTCGACGAAGACCGCGACGCGGGCGAGCCCGCCGCTGACCGCGGTCGGCCGGTCGAACTGCGGCTCGGTGCGCAGCCGGTAGCCGGGGACGTACGCGGCGACCTCGGCCACGGTCTCGTGGATGGACGCGGTGACGGCGTCCCGGTCCGCGTCGGCGGGGATCGCGCAGAAGACGGTGTCCTGCATCAGCATCGGCGGCTCGGCCGGGTTGAGGATGATGATGGCCTTGCCCTTGGCGGCGCCGCCGATCGTCTCGATGCCCCGGCTGGTGGTGAGCGTGAACTCGTCGATGTTGGCGCGGGTTCCGGGCCCGGCGGACGGCGAGGCGACGCTGGCGACGATCTCCGCGTACGCGACCTCGGTGACCCGGGAGACGGCGTGCACGATCGGGATGGTGGCCTGGCCGCCGCAGGTGATCAGGGAGACGTTCGGTGCGTCGAGGTGGTCGCCGAGGTTGACGGCGGGCACGACCGCCGGGCCGATCGCGGCAGGCGTCAGGTCGATTGCCTGGATGCCGAGTCCGGCGTACTTGGGGGCGTTGGCCCGGTGGACGTACGCGGACGTGGCCTCGAAGACCAGGTCCGGACGCTCGTCGCCGGCCAGCAGGGCGTCGACGCCGTCGGCGCTCGCGTGCAGGCCGTGGTCGGCGGCGCGCCCCAGGCCGGGGCTCTGCTCGTCGATGCCGATCATCCAGCGCGGCTCGATGTCCGGCGAGCGCAGGAGTTTGTACATCAGGTCGGTGCCGATATTGCCGGATCCGACGATCGCGGCGGTCGCCTTGGTCACGGTTCGAACCTCATCCGGGTCGAGTGGGAACGGAGAACGGGTACGGGAGGGGCGGCTCAGCCGTCGTAGGAGGCCTTGAGACGGTCGCTGAGCGGGCGCGCCTGGCAGGCGAGGATCAGGCCGTCGGCGAGGTCGGCCGCGTCGAGGACCTCGTTGCGTTCCATGGCCACCTCGCCCTCGGTGAGCACGCAGGCGCAGGCGCTGCAGCTGCCCTCCCGGCAGGAGTACGGCGCGTCCAGTCCGGCGGCGAGCAGCACGTCGAGCAGGGGCGTACCGCGGGGCCAGTCGACGGTGTGGCGCACCCCGTCCAGCTCCACCTCGGCCGTGCTGACGGGCCCGGCGGTTTCCGGCTCGGGGACGGGCTCGCGTTCCGCGAACGGGTCGCCGGTCAGTGAGGTGAAGCGCTCCACCGTGATCCGGTCCTGCGGTACGCCGAGCCCGGTGAGTGCTCCGGTCGCCAGGTCCATGAAGGGGCCGGGCCCGCATACGAACGCCGGGCGCCCGGCGTAGGGGCCGGCGAGAGCTCGCAGGCCGGATGCGGTGGGCCTGCCCTGGACGGACTCCAGCCAGTGCAGGACGGTGAGCCGGCCGCCGTACTCCCGCGCCAGGCCGGCCAGTTCGTCGCGGAAGATGACGGACTGCTCGTCGCGGTTGGCGTAGAGGAGGGTGATCGCGCCGGTGCCCTCGTGCAGGGCGGAGACGAGGATCGACATCACCGGGGTGATGCCGCTTCCGGCGGCGAACAGCAGGAAGTCGCCGTCGAGCGTGTCCGGGGTGAAGGTGCCCGCGGGCCGCAGCACCTCCAGGGTGTCGCCCTCGGTGACGTGGTCGCAGATCCAGTGGGAGGCGTACCCTCCGGCCGTACGCTTGACGGTCACCTTCAGGAGCTCGTCGCGCGCCGGGGAGCTGCACAGCGAGTAGCAGCGGGCGGCTCCGCCCGGACGCTCGGAGGGCACGCGGACGGTGAGGAACTGACCGGGGCTGTAGGTGAACCGGGCCCGGTCCCCGTCCACCGGTTCCAGGACCAGCGAGTGCGCGTCGGCGGTCTCCCGGATCACCTTGACGACGCGTACCGTCAGCGGCGCCGGGCTCATGGTGTCCCTCCGCCGGCCGCGTGCCGGGCCGCGACGTAGCCGAACACGATGGACGGGCCGATGGTGGCGCCGGGTCCCGCGTACTCGTTGCCCATCACGGCAGCCGAGGTGTTGCCGGTGGCGTACAGCCCCGCGATGACCGAGCCGTCCTCGCGCAGCACCTGGCTGTGCTCGTCACAGACGAGACCGCCCTTGGTCCCGAGGTCGCCGACCTCGATGCGGATCGCGTAATAGGGGGCCTTGTCGAGCTCGTCGAGGTTGGGGTTCTTCATCGTCGGATCGCCGTAGTAGCGGTCGTAGGCGCTGTCGCCCCGCCCGAAGTCGGTGTCCCGGCCGGTCCGGGCGAAGCCGTTGAACCGTTCGACGGTGTCGGTGAGCGCGTCCGCGGGCACGTCGATCTTCCGGGCGAGTGCCGCGATGCTGTCGGCCCGGTGCACGGTGCCGTTCTCGTAGAACGCCTTGGGGAACGGCATGCCGGGCAGGATCTGCGCGAACGGGTAGCGGGCGCGGGCCTTGGCGTCCATGACGAACCAGGCGGTGGTGTGCCCGCCCTCGATCTGGTCGTGGACGAAGTTCACGTACGGCGACGACTCGTTGGTGAAGCGCTTCCCGTCGTCGGAGACGATCACCGACGGCGGGATGCACCGCTCGGAGACCAGCGGGATGGTGGCACCGGCCGGATGGTGCACGGAAGGCATCCACCAGGCGTCGTCCATGAAGTCGAGGGCGGCGCCGAGAGCCTGCCCGGCGACGATGCCGTCACCGACGTTCTCGGCGACTCCGGCGCTGTGGTCGTCCCGGCTGCCTTCGGGCAGGTACTTCTTGCGCATCTCCTGGTTGTGGTCGAACCCGCCGGTGGCGAGGAGCACACCGCGCCTGGCGCCGATGCGCACGGACTCGCCCTCCCTCTCGACGACGATGCCGGTGACCCTGCCGCTCGCGTCCGTGACGAGTTCGGTCATCGGGCTCCGAAGCCGTACGGGAATGCCCGCGTCCTTCAGCGCCATGCGCATCCGCGCGACCAGCGCCCGGCCGCCGGTCGCCATGTGGCGGCGCCGGATCATGTTGGAGGAGACCCGCCATGCGGCGGTCAGGGAGGCCCGGCGTCCGCGCCAGGTCCGCTTGACCATGGCGAGGTCCCGGTAGTCCTTCGAGGTGATCCACAGTCCGAGCGGGCCCTTGAGGCTGTTGGGCCGCTGGTACTTCTCGTCCTCGCCGAGCTTGCGGGTGTCGAAGGGCAGCGCCTCGATGGACCGGCCGAGCGGGCGTCCCCCGTCGTACTCGGGGTGGTAGTCGGCGTAGCCCTTGACCCAGAAGAACCGCATCCACCGGCTCTTCCCGAGCAGTTCCATCGCGGCCGGTCCCTGGTCGACGTACGCGTCGAGGCGGGCCCCCGGCACCCGGTTCTCGGTGAGCAGGTCGAGGTAGCGGCGTACGGACTCACGGCTGTCGTCGTGTCCCCTGGCCCGCAGGGTCGGATTGTTGGGGATCCAGATCCCGCCGCCGGAGATGCCGGTCGAACCGCCGTACTTCCGGCCCTTCTCGACCACGACGGTGCTCAGGCCGCTGTCGGCCGCGGTCAGTGCGGCGGCCATGCCGCCTCCGCCGCTGCCGACCACGACGAAGTCGAACTCCTCGTCCCAGGCTCCCTGGGCCGCGGCGCTCACGCCGCGTCCTTGCGGGTGAGGAAGGCGAGAACGGCGCTCTCCCAGGCGGCCTTCTGTTCGATCATCACCCAGTGCCCGCAGTCCGGGAAGACGTGCAGTTCGGCATCCGGGATGGTGCGCATCGGCACGATCGACATGTCGACGGGGCTGACCCTGTCGTCGCGGCCCCAGGTGAGCAGGGTCTTCGCGCGGAGCCGGTGGAGCATGGCCCAGTACGGTGCCTCGTCGGACACGGCAGCGGCGGCGGACCGGGCGGCGAACGCCTTGCTGCCGTACATCCGGCGGGCGCTGGCGAGCGTGTCCGGGTCGGTGGCCTGGGCCCACCGCTCCTCGATGAGCTCCTCGGTCACCAGGGACCGGTCGAACACCATGGAGTTCAGCCAGCGGACCAGGCCCTCGCGGGACGGTGCGTCGGTGAACTCGGAGAGCAGCTTGATGCCTTCGCCCGGCCCCGGGCTGAACAGGTTCCGGCCGATGCCGCCGATCGTCACGAGGCGGCGCACCCGGTCGGGGTGGGCGAGCGCGAACTGGGTGCCGACGATGCCGCCCATCGAGTTGCCGATGACGTCGACCTGCTGGAGCCCGAGCCCGTCCAGGAACCGGGTCACGGACGAGGCCGCCGTCGCCATGGGGTGGCCGTCGACCGGGTCGCTGACGCCGAAGCCGGGGAACTCCAGGACCAGGCAGCGGAAGTGCCCGGCGAACGCGCCGAGGTTGTGCCGGTAGTTGCGCCAGCCGGTGACCCCGGGGCCGGATCCGTGCAGCAGAAGCAGGGGCGGGCCGTCCCCGGCCTCGTGGTAGCGCAACACGCCTTGATCTGTGGCGAGTTCGCGCAGTGTGGAGTCGTGACTCAGCTCCGTCATCATCCCTGCCTCGGTTGACCTCGGTGTTCGGTGGGCCTGGTGGCCCGACGGGCCGGCCCGGGCGGTCGCGGCCCCGGCGGCCACAGGTGCCGTGTGAACGGTTCCTGGACGGTAGCCACGGCCTGCCGGGCCACGCGGCGGACGTCTCGGTCAGCGGGATGCGTACGGCCGGCGAGGTA
Source organism: Streptomyces sp. NPDC002809 (assembly GCF_040295435.1). Taxonomy (NCBI): domain Bacteria; kingdom Bacillati; phylum Actinomycetota; class Actinomycetes; order Kitasatosporales; family Streptomycetaceae; genus Streptomyces; species Streptomyces sp. NPDC002809. Next base: position 42,638 of record NZ_JBEOVJ010000060.1, on the reverse strand, counting down.
CGGGCGGCCCGCGACGGTCCGCGGCCCCGGGCCGTTCCACTCATCGGGAACAGGCTCCCGGCGCTCAGGGCGGTGTCCTACTTTCGGCCCCCTGCCCGGTCCCGGGCACACCACCGCACCGTCCCCCATGAGGTGAACCCGATGACCGCAGAGTCCCTGTCCGCGCCCGAGGCATGCGAGGAGACCGAGCCGACCCCTCTGCGGATGCGGCGCACCATGGGGACCTTCGCGTCCGGGGTCACGGTGGTGACGGGGATCGGCCGGGACGGCCTTCCCGCCGGCTTCGCCTGCCAGTCGTTCGCGTCGGTGTCGCTCGAACCGGCCCTGGTGCTGTTCTGCGCCGACCACCGGGGACGGACCTGGCCGAAGATCAGGGAGGCGGGGCGCTTCGCCGTGAACATCCTGGCCGAGGACCAGACGGACCTGTGCGGCCGCTTCGGTTCGAGCAGGGGCCGGAAGTACGAGGGGCTCGACTGGGAGGTCTCCCGCTGGGGAACGCCGTCGCTGCCCGGCGTCCTGACCCGGGTGCACGCCGATGTGTACGACGTGCACGGTGCGGGCGACCACGACGTGGTGGTGGGCCGGGTCCTCGCCCTGGAGACCGTGGCCGACCGGCAGCCGATGCTCTTCTTCCGCGGCGGCTTCGGCGTCGAAAGCCCCGCGGCGCCCACCGACCCGTGGAGCTGGGGCGACCACTGGGGGTGAGGGCGGCAGGCCCCGGTCGTATACAGGGCCGGCCCCTCACCTGCACCTGATCTACTGCCAGTCCCCGTACTGCCCCGCGGCGAGCAGCCGGTCCATGGCCTGCGGGGACCATGTCTCCTCGGGTGCGGCGGCCGCCCGGCGGGCCGCTCTGACCGGCGTCTCCGGCTCGGGGAACAGCTCGCGCGACACCTGCCGCGCCGCGTCCACGACCAGCGGCGCCACCTTCTCCAGCGGGGACCAGGCGTCCCCCACCAGGGAGATCGCGGCGACCGGACCCTCGGGGCCGCGGATGGCGGCCGCGACGCAGGCGATGTCCGGGAAGCACTCGCCGCGCTCGAAGGCGAGGCCGTGGCGTCGCCGGATGCGGTTGAGTTCCTGGTGCAGAGTGCCGACGTCGGCGATGGTGCGCTGCGTCAGACGGCCGATGGACTCGGCAGCCCTGGTCTCGACATCCTCCGGTTCGAGCCAGGCCAGCATCGCCTTGCCGAGCGCGGTCGAATGGGCGGGCGCCCGGCCGCCCACCCGGGAGGGGACGGCCGCGGCGAAGCGGCCGCCGACCTTGTCGAGGTAGTGCACCTCCGCCCCGTCCAGGACGGCCAGATGGACGACCAGGCCGGTCTGGATCTGCAGCTGGTGCAGCCGGGCGGCGGCGGCCTCACGGATCCCGCTGTGCGCACCGTCCCCGCCGCCGAAGCCGAGGGCGCGACGCCCGAGTCCGTAGCCGAGGCCGGTGTGTTCGAGCCACCGCAGCCGTACCAGCTGGTCGAGAATCCGGTGCGCCGTGGACCTGGGCAGATGCGTGGACCGGGCCACTTCCTCCAGCGAGAGCCGGGCCGTACGGCCCTCGAAGACGTCCATGATCAGCGTCACCCGCTCGACCATCGACGGCGGCAACTCGCGACGAACCGGCGCCTGCACGTGGGGAGCGTCTTGGACAGCCGTCATGGGTGCCTCCAGTCACAGACTGAAATGAATTCTTGTTTTCCGGAATGTAACAGCGCCCCCCGAGCCCAGTGAAGAGATGCGCACCGTCTCTTTTGACCGGACACGTCACCGACGGCCGGCGAACCGCCTCCGACCCGCAGCTTCGGCAGAATTTTGCCCAGAGTGCAAAATTGCATAGCATGCACCTTCATGAGTGCCGACGACACATCCCTCGGGCTGCGCGAACGCAAGAAGCGCGCGACGCGCGACGCCCTTGCCGACATGGCGCTGCGCATGGCCGCGGACCGCGGGATCGAGAACGTGACCGTGGAAGCGGTCACGGACGCGGTCGGGGTCTCCGTGCGTACGTTCTTCAACTACTTCCCGTGCCTGGACGACGCGATCACCCGTCCCGGTCACGAGAACGCCGAACGGACCCGCAGGGCCGTGCTGAACGCCCCGGAACACCTCACGGCACTCGAAGCCCTCAGCGAGGCGCTCGCCCAGGAACTCGCCCAGATCGAGGAGGACCACGAACGCTGGGAACTGCAGATGGCGGTGCTCAGGGCGAGCCCTTCGCTGCTGCCGGGATTCCTGGCTGCCCAGGGCGCCGACGAGCGCGCCCTGGTCACCGTCCTGGCCGAGCGTCTGGGGCAGGACCCCGAGACCGATCTCCAGCCCCGGCTGCTCGCACATGTGGCGATCGCCGCCGTGCGCGCCACCGTGGAGGTCTGGGTGGCTTCCGGCCGCACCCGTACGTTCCAGAGCCTCTACCGCGAGGCGTTCGCCTCGCTGGCCGCAGGCCTGAGGACCTGAGGGGCCTTCAGGTTTGAAGGCCTGAAGGCTTGAGGACCCCAGAACCCGAGGACCACCGATCCGAAACCCGAAGGCCCGAGGGCCGTCCGGTGCCCCACCGGAACCTTCGCCCTCACACCGACCCGGCCCGCGCAGAACCGGTCACGCAGCACCAACCACGCAGAGCCGGTCACGCAGTACCGATCAGCACCCCATCACGTAGTGCCAGTCACCAGAGAATGAGGAACGTCAGCCGATGACCGCTGCCGTCACACCCGAAGCCGGTATCGCCGGTGCGCCCCAGGGGGCCGCACCCGGCATGACGCGCCGCCAGATACTCCAGGCCATGTCCGGCCTGATGGCCGGAATGTTCGTGGCCATCCTGGCCTCCACCGTGGTCTCCAACGCCCTGCCCAGAATCATCGCCGACCTGAACGGCACCCAGTCCGCCTACACCTGGGTCGTCACGTCCGAGCTCCTCGCCATGACGGCGACCGTCCCGATCTGGGGCAAGCTGTCCGACCTGTACGACAAGAAGCTGCTCATCCAGCTCTCGCTGTCGATGTTCGTCGTCGGCTCACTCGTCGCCGGCTTCTCGCACAGCGTCGGGCTGCTCATCGTGAGCCGCGTCGTGCAGGGCATCGGCGCGGGCGGGCTCACCGCACTCGCCCAGGTCGTCATGGCGGCGATCATCCCGCCGCGTGAACTCGGCCGCTACTCCGGCATCTTCGGTGCCGTCTTCGCCGTCGGCACCGTCGCGGGCCCGCTCATCGGCGGCGTGCTCGTCGACACCTCCTGGCTCGGCTGGCGCTGGTGCTTCTTCATCGGTGTGCCGTTCGCACTGCTCGCCATCGTGCTGCTCCAGCTGACCCTGAAGCTGCCCACGATCCGCAGAGCGGTGAAGATCGACTATCTCGGCGCCGTCCTCATCATGAGCGGGGTCAGCGCACTCCTGCTGTGGGTGACCCTGGCGGGCAACCAGTTCGACTGGGCGTCGTGGCAGACCGCCGCACTCGTCACCGGCGGAGTGGTCCTGCTGGCCACCGCGGTCCTGGTCGAGTCCAAGGTCCAGGAGCCGATCATCCCCCTGGCCATCTTCCGCAACCGCACCGTGGCCCTGACGACGGTCGCGAGCCTCCTGGTCGGCGTCGCCATGTTCGGCGGCACGGTGTTCCTCTCGCAGTACTTCCAGATCTCACTCGGCAAGACGCCGACCGTCGCGGGCCTGATGAGCCTCCCGATGATCCTCGGCCTGATGGTCTCCACGACCGTCGCCGGGCAGATCATCTCCTCCCGGGGCAAGTGGAAGGGCTTCCTGATCGCGGGCGGCATCATCATGACCGCGGGCATGGGCCTGCTGTCCACGATCGGTGCCGACTCCTCGTTCGGCGTGCTCAGCGTCTACATGGTCGTGCTCGGCGTCGGCGTCGGCATGCTCATGCAGAACCTGGTGCTGGCCGCCCAGAACGACGTACCCGCTTCGGAGCTCGGCGCGGCGACCTCGGTGCTCTCGTTCTTCCGCAGCCTCGGCGGTGCGATCGGCACGAGCGCCCTGGGTGCGGTACTCGGACACCGGGTGGCCCAGGAGATGGAGAAGGGCTTCGGCGGGGCGGCGGGCAACGGGGGCGCCGGGCACGGTGTTCCCGACCTCAGCACCCTCCCCGAACCGGCCCGGCAGGTGGTCGAGCACGCGTACGGCGTCGCGACCGCGGACGTCTTCCTGATCGGCGCCCCCTTCGCGTTCCTCGCCCTGGTCGCGGTGCTGTTCATCAAGGAGAAGCCGCTCAAGACGCAGAGCGGCATGGAGCGGCTCGCGGAGGAGAGCGCCGCCGCGGCGAAGTCCTCCGCCGCCGCGACGCACTGACCACCGGGACGGATCGCCGGGTCACTGCCCGTTGGGCAACTGCCCGTTGGTCAACTACCCGTTGGGTCACTGCCCGTTGGGTCACTGCCTGTTGGGTCACTGATCGCCGAGTCACTGCCCGTTGGGCGACCGGCCCCTGAGTCCCTGAGTCACGGAGCCCCGCATCGCACACGCCCGGTCGCGTGTGGGTGCGGGGCTCCGAACTGTGCGCCGGACACGAGAACATGAACACCGTCCGGCCCGACACGTCACCGGCGGCGAGCAGCGCTCCGGCGCGCGTGCCGCCTCGTTCAGCTGTGCCGCATCCAGATGTTGGGCTCGCGATACACACCATGATCGTCGGATCGGTCCACCTGAAGCAGGCTCAGCCCTCCCGGGATCACGTAGTCGCCAGAGTCGGGGAAGGCCATGCCCGTCCAGTGTTCCCACTCGGCAACCGTGCCGGTCATCGTCTGGGAGGCGGGAGCCGCCGAGACGATCTCGGCGCCGAGGCGCTGATGGGTCCGTATCCACGGGTCGAGGGCCATCCCGTCCTCTCGGGTCCACCGCATGAAGGCCTCGATGGGCGTCAGCGGATACCGGGCCTTCGTCGTCGGGCGTACCGGTGCGACGACGTGGACCAAGCCGGCTTCCTCGGCAGTCCGACGCAGAGCGGTGAGGGTCTCTCCCGCAAGACCGCGCCCCTTGAGCGACGGGGTGACGACAGCCCCGCAGATGACCAGGGTGTTGGCTTCGGTCCCCTGCTCGCGGCCTTCGACCGCACGGACAAGGGCCTGCGTGTACCCGGTGGGGAGCGTCTCGGTCAGGCCGTCCCAGTGGATCGGTACACCCCAGCCCGAAGCGACCGGCGTCTCCCGCTCGTCGACCAGCGTCAGGTCCAGATCGGCGAACCACTCACCGACCCTGCCTATGTACTCCTTCACCAGCCGGTCAGCGGTGATGAACTCCGGGAAGCCCTCGCTGAAGAGCTCCTTGAGCTGCTCATCCGGCCACGTGCGTGCGTCAGTTCGTTCGATCTTGAATGCCACACCTGTTCATAGCACAGACGTTCCCAGTATTCGCTGCACCGATCCCGTCCCGCCGGAGCAGAACCCGGCATCATATGGGGGTGGACCGGGATGGATCGAGCGGATTTCCACCTGTCATGGTGTCGCCATGACTCCCCCCTTCGACGCACCCGCCGACACCCACGCCCACGCGGCCGCCGTGGAACGCTTCCCCCTCCAGTTCGCCCGCACCCGGCGCTTCTCGCTGGGCGTGCCGCGGCAGTTCACCGTCTCCCCCGACGGCGAGCGGGTGCTGTTCGTGCGGAGCACCTCGGGCACGGACCCGGTGAGCAGGCTCTGGCTGTACGAGAACGGTGCGGAGCGGCTGCTGGCCGATCCCCTCGGCCCCGGCTTCGCGGACGACGCCCCTGGCGAGGTGCCGCCCGAGGAACTGGACCGACGCGAGCGGGCCCGCGTGACCTCGTCCGGCGTGGTGTCCTACGCCACCGACGCCGATGCACGTCTGGTCGCCTTCGCAATCCAGGGCATCCTCTGGGTGCTCCGCACCGACGGCGGCACCCCGCGCCGGGTCGCCACGGCCGGACCGGTCGTCGATCCGCGCCCCTCACCCGACGGCTCCGTGATCGCGTACGTGTCCGGGGGCGCGCTGCGGATCGTACGCGCCGACGGGACGGACGACCGGCCGCTCGCCGAACCGGTCGGCGAGCACATCACGTACGGGCTGTCCGACTACGTCTCGCAGGAGTCGGTCGGACGCTCCCGCGGCTACTGGTGGTCCCCTCGGAGCGATGCGCTCCTGGTCGCCCGGGTGGACACGGCCGGCGTGCGGCGCCGGTACATCGCCGACCCCTCGGACCCGGAGCGGCCGCCCCGCGTGGTGGCGTACCCGGCCGCCGGCACGGCGAACGCGAAGGTGTCGATGCATCTGGTGCGGCTTTCCGGCGAGCGGACCGACGTCCGCCTGCCCGGGGAGGCCGGCGAGGGACATCCCGAAGGCGTGTGGACGGACCGGGCGTTCGAGTACGTCGTGGCGGCGGGCTGGGACGACCGCGGGCCGCTCGTCTCCGTGCAGACCCGGGACCAGCGGTCGGTCCACGTCCTGGAGGTGGACGACGCCTCGGGTGCGACCCGCACCGTGCACCGGACCCACGACACCGCCTGGGTCGCCCTGCGTCCGGGCACGCCGCTGCGCCTCCCCTCCGGAGCACTCGTCGTCCCCGCGCGACCGGGCGGCGACACCCAGGGGCTGGACATCGGCGGCACCACGACACCGCCGGGCCTGGAGGTCCGCGAGGTGATCGGCGCGGCCGGCGGGCGGGTGTTCTTCGCGGCGGGCGAGGAGCCGACCGAGATCCACGTCTGGTCGTACGACTCCGGCGACCCCGGCCGGGGTCCCGTACGGGTCAGCGGCGAACCCGGCGTGCACACCGCCGCGGTCGGCGGCCCGACGGTGGTCCTCGACAGCAGGACACCGGGCGGCCATACGGTGACGGTGCTGCGCACCGGAGCTCCGACGGGCAGCATCGCCGTTCTGGCCGAGGAACCGCTCGTCAGGCCGCGGCCTCGGTCCCTGAGCCTGGGCAAGCGGGAACTGCGCAGCAGGCTCTACCTGCCCTCCTGGCACCGGCCGGGCGACGCTCCGCTCCCGGTGCTGCTCAGCCCCTACGCCGGCCACGGCATGCAGGTCGTCCTGGAGGTGCGGACCTGGTGGGTCGCGGTCGCCCAGTGGTTCGCCGAGCAGGGTTTCGCGGTGCTGGTCACCGACGGCCGGGGCACTCCGGGGCGTGGCGAGGCATGGGAGAAGTCGGTGCACGGCGACCGCCTCACGGCCGTCCTGGAGGACCAGATCGACGCCCTGCACGCGGCGGCGGACCGCCACCCCGCGCTCGATCCGACCCGGGTGGCGATGCGCGGCTGGTCGTTCAGCGGGTATCTGGCGGCGGCAGCCGTCCTGCGGCACCCGGAGGTCTTCCACGCGGCGGTGGCGGGCGCGGCCCCCGCCGACCGACGGCTCTACGACACCCATTGGGAGGAGCGCTTCCTGGGCCACCCGGACGTGCAGCCCGAGAACTACACCCGCAATTCGCTCCTGGACGAAGCGGGGACGCTGACACGCCCGCTCATGCTCGTGCACGGTCTTGCCGATGACAATGTGACCGTGGCGCACACGCTGCGGCTCTCCGCAGCGCTGCTCGCGGCAGGCAGGCCGCACACGGTGCTGCCGCTGTCGGGGGCCGGGCATCTGGTCGGCCAGGAGCAGACCGCCAGCGGTCTGCTCCTGCTGGAACGGGATTTCCTGCGGAAGTCCCTGGGGCGTTGAACACAGATCACCGGCTGCGCGTACCTCTGGACGAAGCGTCGGAGCCGAGAACACCGTGGAAGGAAATACCAGCATGAGCGCATCGCAGGACCACGAGGTCCGCATCGGACGCCGCACCGTCGTCACAGCGGCCGGTGCCGTCTCCGTGGCCGCCGTACTGGCCGCGTGCGGCAGCTCGGACGAGCCGGCCGGTTCCGGTGTCGTCGAGCAGGCCGATGACGGCGGGGACCGCGGCGGCCCGGTCCTCGCGAGGACGGCCGACATTCCTGAGGGCGGCGGCAAGGTCTTCGCGGAGCAAGGGGTCGTCGTGACACAGCCCGCGCCCGGTGAGTTCAAGGCGTTCTCGTCGAAGTGCACCCACGCGGGCTGCGCGGTGTCCAGCGTCTCGGACGGCGCCATCAACTGCCCATGTCACGGCAGCAAGTTCGACGTGGCGACGGGCGCGGTCACCACCGGTCCGGCCACCGCGCCGCTGCCCGCCGCCGCGATCACGGTCGAGGGCGACGCGATCAGCCTCGCGTCGTAGCAGGCCTCACGACCGTCCCCGGGCCGCCCCTCACCCCCTCGGCCCGGTCCGTCCGCTCTTCCAGCAGCCGAGCAGTTCGTCGGTCGTGGTCACGGTGGCGACCAGGGCCAGAGTGTTGCGGATCATCGCGGGGGTGTAGTCGGCCGGCACCCCCGCAATGGCATCGGACGGCACCACCGCGGTGTACCCGAGGTTCACCGCGTCGAAGACCGCGTTGGGGATGGCCACGTTCGCCGATACGCCGGTGACGACGAGGGTGCGACAGCCGAGGTTGCGGAGCAGGGCGTCCACGTCCGTACCCGCTATCGGCGACAGCCCGTGCAGCCGGCGGACGATGAGGTCCTCGTCCGCCACCTCGATGGGCTCGGCGATCCGTACCGCCGTGGTGCCTGAATGCTGCTGTACGGGAAGCCGCCCCGCGGCACGGAAAAGGCGGGCGTTGCTGTTGGCGCCACGGCCGTCCGGGCGGCGTTCGGCCACCGCGTGCAGTACCTGCACGCCTGCCGCGTGGGCGGCGGAAACCAACCGCCCGACGTTGTGCAGGGCCCCGGACGACCTGGCCTCCTTCGCCAGTTCGGGCAGCGCGCTGCCTGGCCCCACCACACCTTGCTGGCACTCCACCGTCAGCAGGACGGTGGTTGCCGGATCGGTCTGCTCGGCTAGCTGTTCCCTGGTCGGCACGGCTGCCCCTCTCGGTGGCGGATCGGGCGCGCGAGGCTAACGTCCATTGCGCGATGAGGGAAGAGGCCCCATGATTCCTGACACATCGATTCCTGACACATCGTCAGCGAACAGGAAGGGGCTTCCCATGGCCGTCAGTCAGCGGCGGGGCCGCCGGATCATGATGACGGACGAGGAACGCGACACCTACCTCGCCGGACAGCGCACCTGCCGGGTCGCCACTGTCGGCGCGGACGGCCGCCCGCACGTCGGCGCGCTCTGGTTCTGCTGGGACGGAACGTCACTGTGGCTCTACTCCATCACCAGGAGTCTGCGCTGGTCGCAGCTGGACCACGACCCGAGGATCTCCGTGGTCGTCGACGACGGGGTGGAGTACGGGGAGTTGCGCGGCATCGAGCTCTCGGGCGAGGCAGTCTTTGTCGGCGAGGCTCCGCGCACCGGTGAGCCCGTCCCCGAACTCATCGTTCCCGAGCGCCTGTTCGCCGCGAAGTACTTCGACATGGAGGTGATGCCGCACGACGGCCGGCATGCCTGGATGCGACTCACCCCCGACGCCGTCACGTCCTGGGACTTCGGCAAACTGACCGGTCCGGCCGGCACCTGACCCCCAGACGGATCGGCCCGGCGGCACCTGACCTCAGGCGGATCGGCCGGCCGGCACCCGACCCCTGGCTGACCGGTCCACCTCAGCCCACGGGGGCCGAAGGACGGCCCGGCTCCCGCGCGTCCCCGAGGGGGCCCGAAGCCGACTTGGCCGTCCACCGGCGCCTCTCGCCCTGGGGGTGCGACCAGGCCGGTCTCTTCCGGGTGCGCCCGGGCCCTCCCGGGCTCCGATGGGAGATCCTGGATGGGGCTGGAGCACCTCGCGTACCCGATGCGAGAACGAGTTGTGGCGGTGAGTCCACGATCCGGACCTCCTCCGCCGGTCAGTTCCGATCCTGCTCCGGGAAAGGCTCGTTCACGAGAGTGGCCGGCCTCCTCGGCGTAAGGTCGGTGCCCGTACGTGGGACTGCCGAAGCCCTGGTTCGGGCACCGAGGAGCCGTCGATGCTGGACCAGGACTCCGTTCGCGCCGCGCGCCTGGCCGGTTACGGGGCCGTGAGCACTCAGCTCTCCTTGCTGAGCGACCACCGGCTCGGGGAGGTCGTGGCAGCCGCTGCCCCGCTCGGGTCGGGCATCGGCGGCAGGTCGGCAGAGCTGGAGATCAACGGGACGCGCGTCTTCGTCAAGCGGATCCCGTTGACGGACACCGAATTGGGTTCGGAGAACGCGCGGTCGACGGCGAACGTCTTCCATCTGCCGATGTTCTACCAGTACGGGATCGGCTCGGCCGGGTTCGGTGCCTGGCGGGAGCTCGCCGTGCACACCATGACAACGAACTGGGTTCTGGGCGACGAGTACGCGGGATTCCCGCTGATGTACCACTGGCGGGTGCTGCCCGACTCCCCTCCCGAAGGATTCACCGACGAGTTCGGGGGCCTGGATGCAGCCGTCGCGCACTGGGAGGGATCACCCGCCGTTCGTGACCGCCTGGAGGCCATCGGCCAGTCCTCGTGCAGCCTGGTGGTCTTCCTGGAGCACGTGCCGCACACACTCGCCGGATGGCTGGCCGACCACCGCAGGACCGCCGCTCCGGAAGGCGGGGGCGGCTCGCCCTTCCGCTGGGTGGAGGAAGCCCTGACGAGCGGAACCGCCTTCATGCGTTCTCGCGGACTCGTCCACTTCGACGCTCACTTCGCCAACATCCTGACCGATGGCCGCCGGCTCTACTTCGCCGACTTCGGACTTGCCCTGAGCTCCCGCTTCGAACTTTCGGCGGAGGAGTCCGGCTTCCTCTCGGACCACCTCGCGTACGACCAGTGCTACACCGCGAGCCACCTGCTCCGACACCACCTGCTCGACGGCGTGCGCGGTGACACCGATCGCGAAGTCTTCCTGCACGACTGGATCGCGGGCCGCCGACCCGGCGGCATCCCGCCCGAGATCACGGCCATCATCGACCGGCATGCACGCCCTACCGTCGTCGTGGACTCCTTCTTCCGCCGCCTGCTCACCGAGAGCAAGCAGACGCCGTTCCCGGCCGCCGAGATCGAACGGCAGTCGGGCGCGGGCGCCACAACCCCGCACTGATCCACGCCCTCGCCTCGCCTCGCCTCGACGGCCGCGGCAGCACGGCATCGGCTGCCGCGGCCGCCGCCTACCGGCGGCCGCCCGGCGCGCCTTCCCCCCGGCCCAGTTCCTCGATCGCCCGGTACGTCGGGTGCTTCACCGTCCCCGGGTGAACCGGCACAGAACCCGCTCGGCCGCGGCGGCGGCCAGGCTTGGGACGGTGGGGTACTTCACGATCCGATCGTGCTGCTGGGCAAACGAGCCCGGCCGATCGTCTTGGCGGAGAGCACCGGGCGAAGCCCCGGCCCCGCGGCCTCGATGCCATCCGCACAGGGCATGCAGCTCACGCTCGGCGGCCAGCCGCCCGAACCGCGGGTAGGTGGCCCCCCTGTCGAGGCCGCCACCCACCCCACCGGTGTGCGTCAGGCCGGCGCATCCAGGATCCCGGGTGAGGCACCAGGATGCCGAGCCGTTCGACGAGCTTCGGCGGCCACGCCGGTCCGATGGCCTCGGGTCATCACGACCGCCCGCCGAACTGCCAGTTGTGCACCTCGATGCCGTCGTACCGGTCCGAGGTCAGGACGGAGCGTGCCGTCTCCGGGTCCGGCGCTCTGACCAACGCCGCCGTGCCCAGCCAGGTGGCGCCGTCGTCGGACAACAGCGGTCCGTAGGCGATCAGCTCGTCCCGGTCGGGTGGCAACGGGAGGTCGGCGGCCTGCCCCGAACCGAGGCCGAGCACCAGGTACCGCTTGCCGCTCGTCTCGCCACCGGGGAAGTCCCACATGGTGCGCCCCAGGACGTTGCGCCACCGTCGCAGCAGCACGTCCCGGTACACGCCGGCCTGGTAGCCGGGCTCGTCGAAGGCGAACGCACGCGCGGCGGCGGTGTCCGGGAGGTCGACGATGTGCAAGCTGCCGGTGGGTACCCCGCCGACGAGGGTCGGGCCCCGGGCGATCATCTCCTTCGCGTACCGGTCCATGTAGGACCAGTGCTCTTCCAGTAGCTCGTCGCGCAGCGGCAAGGATCCGGGCCGGTCACGGTGATAGCAGAGGAACTCCATACTCATAGTGTCTCCGCAAGGAGACGACCGGGGCCAGCGGGTTTTCACCGCCTGCACGGCCCCAAGTCGCGCCACGGGCAGGCAAAGCACTCCGCCGAGGGAGACGACGTCTCCGGCCACGGAGCCCAATCCCATCGGGGCCGAGGAGAAGTCACGGGGTGTCGCACAACGGATCATCCAGCTCCCGCCCCGACTCCCGGAGCGCCGCGACCGCCGCCCTGATCGACGGACGCCGGTCCGCGTCCGCCCGCCACACCGCATGGACGTGCCGCCGCATCTTCTGCCGCACCGGCACCAGCCGCACCCCGTCGGGCACCGGCCCGCGGCCCAGCCGTGGCGCCACACAGACACCCATCCCCGCAGCGATCAGGGCGAGTTGGGTGTGGTGCTCGCCGGCGAGGTGGGCGATGCGGGGTTCGATCCCCTTGGAACGGAGGGTGAACATCAGCCAGTCGTAGCAGAATTCACCCTCGGGCCAGGACACCCAGTCGTCGTCGGCGAAGTCCTCCAGATCGACCTTGTCCCGATCCGCGAGCGGATGACCGGCCGGCATGGCGATGTCCGGTGCGTCGTCGAGAAGTTGCGCCCGGGCCAGACCGCCCGGCACCGGCAGCCGCTTGTTGCTCCAGTCCAGCACCACGGCGAGATCGAGGTCGCCTCTGAGTACCGCCCGGATTCCGTCTTCGGGCTCCAGCTCCTGTGTACGCACCCTGAGTTCGGGATGGTCGGCGCGCAGGGCGAGGAGCGTGGCCGGGAAGAGTCCGCGAGCCGCGGTGGGGAACGCGCCCAGCCGGATCTCGCCGACCACCTCGCCCCGTTGGGCTTCGATGTCGGACTGGGCGAGTTCGACCTGCGAGAGGATCCGGGCGGCATGGTCGGCGAGCAGCTGGCCCGCGTCGGTGAGCCGGATCCCGCGGCCGTTCCTGGCCAGTAGCTGCTGGCCCACTTCCCGCTCCAGCTTGGCCATCTGCTGAGAGACGGCGGACGTGGTGACGTGCAGCCCCTCCGCGGCGCCGCTGACCGAACCGAGCCGGGCCAGGGCATCCAGGGTTCGCAGGCGCTCCAGGTTCAACATGTAAGCAATGCTACGCGGACCACGACACAAAGTCTCACTTGTGCTACGAGATCGCATTGGTCATCGTTGACCTCATGAGCGCACCACCCGCACCGAGAAGCCCGGCTGCCGAGACCACCCCCGCACCGGGGACCGAGCAGACGTCCATGACCACCGCGCCCCCGGGAAGCAGGCACACCGCCCCGACGTCCCCTCTGGCCGATCCCGCCGGTCCCGCCGGCCGCTCCGGCCGCCCGGCGCTGGACTGGCGGCTGCGCTTCGCGGCGCTCTCGCTCATCTGGGGCTTCAGCTTCCTGCTGATCAAGGTCGGAACCGACGCTTACGCACCGTTCCAGGTCACGCTCGGCCGGCTGTTGTCGGGGACCGCGGTCCTGGCCGTGGCCATGGCGGTCAAGCGGGAACGACTGCCGCGGACCGCCCGCACCTGGGGCCATCTGGCCGTCGCAGCCTTCCTCCTCAACGCCCTGCCGTTCTCCCTGTTCGCCTACGCGGAACTGACCATCCCGTCGACCCTGGCCGGCATCTGCAACGCGACCTCACCCCTGTGGGGCATGGCGCTGTCCCTCGTCGCGCTCTCCGAGGACCGCCCGACCCGCCGCCGCGTCGCCGGACTGGGGCTCGGCTTCCTCGGCGTGCTCACCGTGCTGGGCGCCTGGCAGGGCTTCTCAGGCCTGGACTTCAGCGGTACCGCGATGGCACTCCTGGCCTCCCTCAGCTATCCGATCGGCTGGATCTACGTCCGCCGGACCCTTGCGGGCAATGGTTCGTCGGTCCTCTCCCTCACCGGCAGCCAGCTCTTCCTCGGTACGGTGCAGATCGCCCTGGTGACACCTCTGTTCACGTCGGCACCCGACGGATTCCCCCTGTGGCCCACCCTGGCCGTCGTCGCCCTGGGGGCCCTCGGAACGGGTCTCGCCGTACTGCTCCAGTACGGACTGGTCACCGAGGTCGGCCCGACGACCGCGCAGATGGTCACCTATTTCATCCCCGTGATCGCGACCGCCGCCGGAGTCGCCGTGCTCGGCGAGCAGTTGAGCTGGAACACCCCGGTCGGCGCCCTCGTCGTCCTGGCCGGGGCCGCGCTGACCCAGAGCAGGCCCCGCGCCGCCGAAGTGCCCACGCCGCCGGAGCCCACACCTGGACGGCGGCTCAAGGAGATGCCGTAGCTCATCCGTAGCTCAACGGGTTCGCGGGTCCCGCCGCTGCCGCCACCGCGTCGGCGAGCGGCCCGATGTCGGCGTCGGTGAGCGTCGACACCGTGATCCGGATCCCCTGAGGAGCGGTCATCCGGAAGCGGGCTCCGGGCGCCACCGCCCAGCCCGCGTGCAGCAGCCTCGCCACGGCCCCCGTCTCGTCGCTCACCGGAACCCATACGTTCATCCCGCTCCGTCCGTGCGCCTCGACACCCCGGTCCGCCAGTGCCCGGACAAGTGCATCCCGGCGCCGCGCGTACGCCCGCGCCACCTCTCGGGAGTCGACGGCGCCCGTCGTCCACAGGTGCACCACTGCCCGTTGCAGCAGCCGGCTGACCCAGCCGGGCCCAAGCCGCTGCCGGCCCGAGACCCGGTCGGCGGTGACGGCGTCCCCGGTCAGCACGGCGACCCGCAGATCCGGCCCGTACGCCTTGGCGACGGACCGCACGAACGCCCAGCGGTCCGTGGCGCCGGCCAGGGGGTGCAGCGGCAGGTCGACGATGGCGTGCCCGTGGTCGTCCTCGATCAGCAGTACGCCCCGGTAACCGGCTAGCACCGCCCTCAGTTCGGCCGCACGCCCGGCCCCGACCGCGGCTCCGGTCGGATTCTGCGCCCGGTCGGTGATGACGACCGCACGCGCACCCGCCCCGAGCGCGGCGTCGAGGGCGTCCGGCAGCGGCCCGTCGTCGTCGACGGCGACGGGGACCGGACGCATGCCCAATGCCGGGACGAGATCCAGCAGACCTCCCCAGCCGGGGTCCTCGACCGCGACCGCGTCGCCGGGCCTGAGATGTGCGACCAGCACCCTTTCGATCGCGTCCAACGAACCCGAGGTGGCGATCACCGGCCCGGCCGGAACACCGTCCGCGTCGAACCCGGCGCGGGCCAGCGCGGCGAACTCGGGGTCCACGGACACCTGCGCGTACATCCCCGGCGCCTTTGCGTACGCCTCGGTGACCGCGGCGAAGGCTTCACCCAGCGCGGGCAGCAGCGCCGGGTCGGGGTTCCCGTCCCCCAGGTCCCGCACACCTGGCGGCGCCTCCACCCGCACCGACCCGCGCGCGGTGCTCGCCGGCCGCGGCCGGACCCTGCTGCCCCTGCGCCCCGCCGTCTCGATCACACCCCGCTCCCGCAGGGTGCGATAGGCGGCCGCCACCGTATTGGGATTCACACTCAGCTGACTCGCCAACTCCCGCATGGGAGGCAGGACTTGTCCGGGTGCCAGCTCACCCGAACCGACCGCCCGCTCCACACTCGCGGCAATTTCCGACGCACGCCGCCCACTGATCCGATACTCTCCTAGCACAAAGAACAGTATGCACTAGTGCAATGGAGTAGGCAATGCCGGAGACCGAACCCCAGCAGACCACGGCCCCGGACCCCGAAGCCGCAACCGCAACCGCCTACGACCCGACCGGGCGCACGGTTCCGACCCGCTCCCGCGAACGGGCTTCGTACGACCGGGAACAGGTCCACTCGATACTCGACGAGGCGTACGTCTGCCACCTCGGCTTCGTACGGGACGGCGCGCCCGTCGTCCTTCCCACGCTCTTCGGCCGGGTCGGCGAGCGGCTCTACGTACACGGCTCGACCGGCTCCCGCCCACTGCGTGCGGCGGGCGGAAGCGACGAGGGACTGGCCGTGTGTCTGACAGTGACGCATGTCGACGGGCTGGTGCTGGCACGTTCCGCGTTCCACCACTCGCTCAACTACCGATCCGTGGTCGTTCACGGCGTGGCACGGACGGTGACCGACCCCGAGGAGCGACGCGTCGCCCTCGACGCGATCGTGGAGCAGGTCGTGCCCGGACGCTCCAAGGACTCACGGCCTGCCGACGACAAGGAGCTTGCGGCCACCGCCGTGATCCGGCTGGACCTGCGGGAGGTCTCCGCCAAGATCCGCACCGGTGGCCCGAACGACGACGAACGCGACCTCGCACTGCCCCACTGGGCGGGCGTCGTCCCCCTCGCCCCCGGCTACACCACACCGGTCCCCGCGGATGACCTCGACCCCTCGATCGCCGTCCCGGAGTACCTGAAGACGCTCTGAACCGGCCCGGGACGGCGGGGCCGTGCGACGGCCACCGCCCCGCCGCCCCTGCCGGTCACACGGAGACGGCCGCCTCCCGGCGGGCGAGCGCGGCGCCGCGCGTCTCCGCGGCGGCCAGCCCCACCACCGCCGTGAGCAGCAGCAGCGTCCCGGCGACCGTCGCCGGAGTGAGCCGCTCGTGCAGCACGACGACAGCGATGACCGCGGCGCTGACCGGTTCGAGCAGCATGATCACCGACACGGTGGCAGCCCGCACCGCCGCGGCGCCCGCGAAGTAGAGCGCGTAGGCGAGAGCGGTCGGGATCGCCGCGACGTACACGAGCAGCGTCACCACCTGCGCCGGGTGCTCCGTGTGCGCGACAAGCCCCTCACCGGCCGCCATCGGCAGCAGGACGGCCCCCGCGACTCCGAACGCCCAGGCGCTGGTGGCGAGCGGGTCCGCGCCACCGCCGTCACGGCCGAGCCAACGGGTGAGCAGGGTGATCGCGGCGTAGCCGGCCGCGGAGAGCAGGGCCAGCGCGACCCCAGCGGGCCGCACCGTCCCCGTGTCGCCTCCGAGCACCAGTACGGCGAGACCGGTCAGCGCTCCGGCGACCGCGGCGAGTCCGCCGAGCCCGAGCCGCTCCCCCATCGTCAGCCGGGCTCCCACGGCGATGAGGACCGGGCCCGCACCGAGCGTCACCACGGTGCCGACCGCCAGGCCGGTGGCCTGGACGGCCGCGAAGTACGCGGTCTGGAACACGGCGAGACCGATGCCGGTACCGAGAATGCGCAGCAGGCGCCGGCGGCGGGACTCGATGACGGCGGCTGCGCGGCCGGGCCGCAGCGCGAGCGCGGCGAGCAGGAGCACGAGGCCGCCCGCGCAGCGCCAGAACGACAGGCCGAGGGGGCCGAGATCGCTGGATTCGAAGAGCAGTGAGGCTGCGGCACCTGCCGTGCCCCAGGCCACTCCGGCGATGATCAGATAGCAAAGGCTCCGCCCGACGGGCAGGCCGGAAGCAGGATTCGACACGTGACTTCTCCAGAGGAGGACAGGAAGGTGGTCGCTCGGCTCCGCACGCGGGCAGCGACGAACCGCTCGGGGACTGCCCGAGCCCGGTCTTCGTCAGGTGTGGCTGCCCGCGCTAGGCGGCAGGCGGCGGAAGTACGGTCAGATGCATGATCGCCATCCTAAGGGCTGTCCCGTAGTCCCTGGCGGTCGCACGACGACAGCTACGGCACCTCGCCGCGTTGTCGGAACGCCCGGATACATCCAGCATGCGGACACCCCTCCGCCTTGCAATGCACCGCATCCGACGCCGCGCGCTGATCAACCCGGATTACGGGACGGCCCTCAGGAGGCGGCGCGACTCGCAGGCAACTCCGCCTCGACCGCCGTCCGCCCCTCGTTCGCCCCTGAGGCAACGGGGCCGGAGGGCGCCTTGGGCGTTGACGACTGAGCGATGAAGGCACCGGTCAGCACGAGCGCACCGCCGATGAGCTGCGGGGCGGCCAGATGCTCCCCGAGCAGCACCCACGCAAGCACGGTGGCGATGACGGCTTCCAGACAGGCGACGACGCCCGCCACCGCGGGCGAGAGCAGCCGCACCGAGATGACGCCGGTCACGTACGCGATGACGGTGGCGAGCAGCACGATCCAGACGAGGAGCAGCCAGGCGGGCACTTCCGCGCCGTTCATGGCGGTGTCGCCGCCGAGCACCGACCAGTCCATGCCCCACGGCCGCGCCACGACAGTGAGCACGGCGGCCCCGATCAGCAGGCCGTAGGCGATGACACCGACCGGATGCGGGGGCTCGGCGCCCTCGGCCGATTCGGCGCTGCCCTGATCGGAGAGGACGAAGTAGCCGACCTGACAGCAGGCGGCACCGAGGGCGAGCAGCAGCCCGACAGCATCGAAGCCCAGTCCGGCCCACACCTCGACCACACAGGCCAGACCACCCACCGCGAGGACGACGCCGACAGCGGCCGCCCTGGTCACCGGCCGACGCTGGACGAAGCGCACCCAGCCGAGGACGAGCGCCGGCGCCAGGTACTCGACGAGCAGCGCCACGCCCACCGGGATCCGGGAGATGGCCGCGAAGTAGCAGGCCTGGACGCCGGCGACGGCAAGGAGCCCGAATCCCAGCAGCAGCACGGGACGGCTGCGGACCAGGTCCCGGTGGCGCCACGCCACCGGCAGCATGACGAGCGCGGCGCCCGCCACCCGGAGCCACACCACGTGGAGCGGGTCGAGCCCCGCCTCGATGAGCGGCTTGGCCGCCACTCCGGAACCACCGAATGCGAAGGCCGAGGCGAGGGCGAGTCCCAGGCCGGCGCTTCTCCCCTGAGACGCGTGCATCGGCACATCATGACAGCTGACGTCAGGAGCGTCACCCCTGTGACGCCTGACGTGGGTAACACTCCGATGTCATTGGCGCCCCTGACACAAACGACCGGACGCCGACCCGCACCGTCCGACCGACCCGCACCGTCCGCCCCGGACCGGGCGGCTCTCTGCACGTAGGGCTCCCCGGCCGCCTCCGCGGCCGCGGCCGCACCGGCGACAGCCAGGGCGTCCACGTAGTCGCGTACGCGCGCGATCGGACCGTCGCCGACGTCGACGATCAGCAGTCCGGGGAGTGGCGTGGTCGCCCCCGCCCCCCGGCCCCCCGCACCCCCCGGCATCAGGGGACGGCGGGGCGCTGCTCGACCACCTGCCGCCCCCCCCTGAGCGTCAAACTCGGCGGACTGCCCAACGGCACTCCGGCGATGCTGCGCTCGACGCCCACCGACCCGGCGGCAGCGGATCACGCCCGCGAGGCACTCGACCGACAGATCACGGCATCGGCGGCGCGCTGGCGGCAGACGGAGGCGACAGGGGCCGACAGGGGCGACGGAGACGACAAAACAACGGGGGCGACGGGAGGCGGATCTGCGCGCCGCACTGATCGTCACCACGATGGCGGGCGTCGCCGTCGGCCATCAACTGCTCGGCCTCGCCCCTCTCCGGGACGCCCCCGCCGACCGCGTCGCCGCCCTGTTCCGCCCGGCTCCCGACGCGCTCGCGCAGCGACCGGACCGTATCCGGAAGTCACCCCTGGGAAGACGCCTCCACGATCCGGTCCTCGACCAGCGCCGCGTCGACGCCCGCCCGTTCCAGCACCTCGACGGCCCGGCACCTCCGGTCCGCGGTCAGCGCCACGAGCAGGTCGACACCGCCGGCTCTTTCGCGGCCGAGCGACCTCGCACGACGGTACGCACCCACCATCGCGGACGCCGCTGAGGGCGACCAGCCCTCGGCACCCGCGTCCGCCACCGGGAGTGCACCCGCACCCTCCACCACCGGGAGCGCACCCGAGTCCTCGACCGTCCCCTGCCAACGGAGCCCGTATCCGATGCTTCGCTGGACGAGGTATCCGAGCACCTTGGCCAACTGCGGGCCGCCGTCGAAGGCGGTGCGGACCTCGGGGTCCGACTCGATGAGGGAGTGCAGCAGATGAGCCGTGTCGATCTGCCGGTCCCCGTCCCGCAGGGCGCGCCTGCGGGCGGCCGTCACCACGGCGGCCAGCTCCGCAGTGAGGCCGGCGTCGAACTCAGCACGATGGTTCGGTGCGGGCTGCTGAGGGATCCGCGGCGTCCGGTTCTGCACCCTTCCACCCCATCATCCGAGACAGGCCCGAGCGTCCCCGGAGAGTCCCATTGCCGCATCCCACCCGAGTTGGGCACAGAGAAGCGAGGCCTCCTCCTTGCGGATGAGATCGCGCCACGCCAGGAACTATTTCCCGCTATCGGCGCGCGCCGCCTTGCTTCGCGCCCCCCGAGCAACCGAAAGCCTCCCCGCGGACGTCTCACAGGCCGGAGCACGGTTACGGCGGCGGGAGGGGGTGCCGGAGGTGAGCTGGCTCGTCTCGCTGCCGGCGCTCGACGGGTACGACTACGTCTACCGGGTCCACGCACCGCCCGACGCCCTGCGCGCGGATCTCTTCTGGGCAGCGTTCCACTGCCACGACGACGGACCGCACCCCCGCGCCTGCGACCGGTTCGACGCGGCCCTGATCTGGCGGACCGGACCGGCCCAGGAGATCTGACGCTTCATCAGTATTGAATGTTGTCGCCGCTGCGGCTACGTTCCGCGACACCGTAACCCGTCTAGAAGGGGTGGTCGCATGGCCGAAGTCAGTGCAGAGGCGCGCATCGAAGCACCCGCCGGGAAGGTCTGGGCCCAGCTGACCGACTTCAGCACGTACGGGGAGTGGAACGCCACCCACACAAGCTTCCCCAAAGGGGGCCCGGACACGCTCGAACTCGCGGGCACCTATGAGGAGAACATGAAGCTCATGGGGTTCCCCGCCGAGGTGACGTGGACGGTGTCGGAGCTGGAGAACGGGCGCCTGCTCACGACCACGGGAAAGGGGCCGATGGGCGTCAACCTGAAGATGAGCTACGTGCTGACGCCGGACGGGGAAGCCACCACGATCCGCATCGACGGCGAGTTCACCGGCGCAGCGGTCTCCCTGATGGCCGGCAAGCTGAAGGACTCCGCCACGGCGGCCCTCATCGAGTCGCTGCGCAAACTGGACGGACTGATCGTCGCCTGACCACCCACAGAACGGCGACCGCGCGCCGGTGACACACCGAAGGGCCCGGCAGCCCACCCGTGACACGCCGAAGGGCCCCGCAGCACTGCCGCGGGGCCCTTCGGCACACCTTCGCCCACTTCTTCCACCGTCGGCTCAGTTCTCGTCGGCGAGGATGAGGTAGAGCTTCTTGCGGGCGTCGTTGACAACCGCCAGCGCCTTCTCGCGCTGATCGGCCGACCCGGTCTTCCAGACCTGCCCGAACGCCTCCATCAAGCCGAAGCCGGCCTGCCGGATCTCGTTCACGCTCTCCCAGTCGACGCCGCGGCCGGCTTCCTCCCAGGGCGCGTCGGGTCCCGACTCCGCCTCGGCGCGGCCGGTGTCGGTGAGAGTGAAGAGCTTCTTGCCACCCTCGCTCTCACTGACGATCAGGCCCTCGTCCTCCAGCAGCTGAAGGGTCGGATAGACCGAGCCCGGGCTGGGCCGCCAGGCCCCGCCGCTGCGCTCGCCGATCTCCTGAATCATCTCGTAACCGTGCATCGGCCGGTCCTTCAGCAGCGCGAGGATCGACGCACGCACGTCACCGCGGCGCGCCCGTCCCCGACCGCCACCCCGGCCTCGTCCGCCACCGAAGGGACCGCCGCCGAAGGGGCCGCCACCGAAGGGCGGACCGAACTGGCCGAAGGCCGCCCGTCGCCCCTCGAAGTCGCCCCGCTCCGCCTGACCGGGCCCGTAGGGGCCTCGCCCACGCCCGTGACCGTGTCCGTGCTCATGTCCATGTGAACGCATGACCGTACTCCTTCTCGTAATGATCGTTGGTGTATCGCTGCACTATCGCGATGCCTCAACGATATATCGGTATCAGTCGCTTGGCAAACCCCTTCGCCGGATTTCCGAGCCGCCGACCCGGAATTGGCCTTGGCCTGCGGCTTTGCCGCACCCCTACCGTCGGACCATGAGGATTCGAATCGTCGACGCGTTCACCGACCGCCCCTTCTCCGGCAACCCCGCGGGTGTCCTCCTCCTGGGCCCGGAGGGGTTCCCCGATGACAGCCGGCTTCAGCAGATCGCCACGGAGCTGAACCTCTCCGAGACCGCGTTCGCCCACCCGCTGCCACCGGGCGGCGCCGCGGACTGGGCGCTGCGCTGGTTCACCCCGGCCACCGAGGTCGACATGTGCGGACATGCCACGCTCGCCACGGCCCACGTCCTGCACACCGCGTCGGTCGCGAGCGGAACGGTGCGGTTCGCCGCGCGGTGCGGGGTACTGACCTCGACCACGGCCCCGGACGGATCCATCTCGCTCGACTTCCCCACCGCGCCACTGACCCCGGAGACCCCGTCGCAGGGACTGGCCGCCGCCCTGGGCGCGGAGCCCGTGTCCGTGCACGGCACCGGCCCGCACGTCGGCGACCTGCTCGTGGAACTGACCGACGAGGCGGCCGTACGGGGGCTCTCGCCGGACTTCGCGGCACTGACCGCCCACTCGCGGCGCGGCGTCATCGCGACAGCGGCCGCCGCCTCGTCCGGATGCGGCTACGACTTCGTCTCCCGCGGCTTCTTCCCCGCCGTGGGCATCGACGAGGATCCGGTGACGGGCAGTGCCCACACCGCACTCGCGCCGTTCTGGTCGGCCAGGCTCGGCCGCGACGAGCTGACCGGCCTGCAGGCGTCCGCGCGGTCCGGACTGGTCCGCACGTCCCTGCGTGGCGACCGCACCCTGCTGACCGGCCGTGCGGTGACGGTCGTGGACGGCGAACTGCTCGTCACCCTGTGACGACGCCGGGAGGGGGTGTGCGGCCCGTCCGCACACCCCCTCCCGGCACACACGCCTCCCCCGCTCAGGGCGTCGGCAGCCAGCCCACCTTCCCGGCGAGCAGTGCGTAACCGACGAACGCGCCGATGTCGAGCAGGGCGTGCGCGGCGACCAGCGGCCCCACCCGCTGCCAGCGGCGGTACAGCAGCACGAAGACGACGCCCATCACCATGTTGCCGACGAAGCCGCCGACCCCCTGGTACAGGTGGTACGAGCCGCGCAGGACCGAACTGGCCACCAGTGCGGCCATCGGGGTCCACCCCAACTGCCCCAGCCTGCGCAGCAGATATCCGACGACGATCACTTCCTCCACCACGGAGTTCTGGATCGCCGACAGGATCAGCACCGGGAACTTCCACCACACGTCAGGCAGTGACTCGGGGACGACCGTGAGGTTGAAACCGGCTGCCCGGGCGACCAGATAGAAGGCCAGACCCGCACTGCCGATACCCGCCGCCACCACGACCCCGCGCCCGAGATCCGACCTCGGCGCGGTCCGGTCGAAGCCGATGGCCCGCAGCCCCGCGCCCTCCCTGATCAGCAGGTGCGCCACCAGGGCGACAGGCACCAGCGCCGTCGTGATCCCGAAGAGCTGCCAGGCGAGATCCAGCCATGGGCGTCCCGGCGCATAGGAACTGTTGAGAGTGGCCGCCTGATCCTTCAAACCCCCTGGTTTCGTCAGGGATCCGACAAAACTGATCAGGGCAGACACCCCGCTGGCGCCCAGCGAGAGAGCCAGCACCAACACCGTCTCGGACCGCAGAATCCGTCGTGAGACGGCCTCTTGAGGAAAAGAATCAGCCACTCGCCCCACCTCCACCTGTACACCTGCCCTCAGTTGTGCATTCACGTCCCATGCCCTTCTCCGCCCCGCTAGGGTCTCGAATGAAGGTACGAAGATCATGCGCGACAGGCCGGGGGACGAGCACCATTGCCGATGGTGTGGTCCCCCTTTTCCTTGTTCATCCTCAAGGAGGGGCACCACCGACATGGGACGTCACAGCTTGCCCGACGACTACGCCACGGACGGAAGCGGGGACCGTCCACCGCGCCGCCGTCGCACCGTGGCCATAGCCACCATGCTCGTTCTCGCCGTGGCCGCGGGAACGGCGGTCGCGGCACAGGGCGGCTTGCTGTCGTTCTCGAAGTCCTGCGAGGAAACCGCCGTACACCTGTCCATCATGGCCTCACCGGACATCGCTCCCGCCGTGCGTGCCGTCGCCGACAAGGCACGCGAGGACGATCTGAGATCCGACGGCCACTGTGTGGACGTGGACGTGGTGGCCCGCGACTCGTACAAGGTCGCGGACGCGCTCGCGCGCGGCACCCGTGCACCGGACTACCAGATGTGGCTCCCCGACTCCGATCTCTGGCTGAACCGGGCGAAGGGGAACGGGGACGCCATCCCGATCACCCCTGGCGATTCCGTCGCGTCCTCGCCCGTCACACTCGCCATGGTGCCCTCCGCCGCCAAGACTCTCGGCTGGCCGGAGAAGAAGTACTCCTGGGCCGAACTGACAGCCGCGGCCATGGAATCCGACAAGGTGCGCCTCGGCTCGGCCGACCCCGCTCGCAGCGCCACGGGTCTGCTCGCGCTGACGAGCATCGGCATCTCCTCCGACAAGCTCGGCGGAGACAGCGACACCAGAGCCGCGGCCACCGCCAAGCTGCTCGCCCAGCGGATGTCGGACGGCGACACCCAGGTCGTCGAGACCCTGCCCCAGGACAGTTCCGGCGCGGAGCAGGGCAACCCGGCACGCAACCAGGCGGTGCTGCTCTCCGAGCAGGCCGCGTTCGCCCACAACGCCGAGTCCGCGGACGGCGGCAAGCTCGACCTCTTCTACCCCAAGGACGGCGCCCCGCTCCTCAACTACCCGTTCACCCTGGTCAACGAGGAGGAGCAGACCACCGACCAGAGCCGGGCGGCGCTACGGTTCATGACGCTGCTGTCCGAGGAAGCCGCCCAGCGCACGCTGAAGGAGCACGGATTCCGCACGGTCGACGGCACGGCGGACGACAGCCTCGTCGCCTCGGCCGGCGGCAAGTCGCCCCAGCCGTACGCCACATCGCCCGGGACAGCGCCCTCGGACGAGACGCTGCAGGAGACTCTCGGCATGTGGACCATCACGGTGCAGAGCGCGCGGCTCACCACCGTCGTCGACGCCTCGGGGTCGATGGCCACGATCGTGCCGGGCCGCAACCAGTCCCGGATGGACGTCACCAAGGCCTCCCTGATCCAGGCGCTCAACCAGTTCACCCCCAACGACGAGATCGGGCTCTGGGAGTTCGCCACCCGGCTCGACGGCGACAAGGACTACCGCCGGCTGGTGACCACCGGCCGGCTCGGCGACCCGGCCAAGGGCGGCGGCACGCACCGCGAGAAGCTCGCCGCGGCGTTCGCCGCGCTGCAGCCCGTGCCCGACGGCGCGACAGGTCTGTACGACACCGCGCTGGCCGCCTTCAAGGAGGCACAGCGCACCTACGTGAAGGGCAAGTTCAACGCTGTCGTGATCCTCACGGACGGCTCGAACCAGGATGAGCAGTCCATCTCCCGCACCGCGCTGATCGCCGAGCTCAAGAGGATCACCGACCCGGAGCGCCCGGTACCGCTGCTCGCCATCGCCGTCGGCCCCGACGCCGACCGCGAAGAGGTGAACGAGATAGCGAAGGTGACCGGCGGCGGCGGATATCAGGTCAGCGACCCGGCGGAGATCCAGGCGGTGATCCTGCAGGCCGTCATGACCGCGGGACAGAGCGGTGGCGCAGCCGGAGAGTAGCGCGCACGGCCAGGTCGACGAGCCGGGCGGACCTCTCCCGCAGCCGGCGGGGACGAGGTCCGCCCGGGGGCAGCGAGTGTCCGGATCGGCGGCCAAAGCAACCGGTCGCGCCGGCCCGTCTCACCGTGCGGGAAGGTCCACGGGCCAGGTGTGCACGGGCTCGCCGTCCTGCATCAGTTCGGCGTAGCGCCGGGTCATGGCGGCAAGGGCCTCGGCCCGCCCCAGCCCGGCCTCCCGGGCCCGGTGGTAGGTGTCCGCCTGCCAGGACGCCCCGTTCACCCGCCGCCTGCAGCGCTCCTCGATGATTCCCAGGTAGCGGTCCCGGTCCGCGGGCGCGATGTTCCAGGCGTCGAGCCCCGCGGCGGCCAGAGGCAGCAGTTCGTCCCGCACGAGCTTGACGGCCGGGACCCGGGTCAGTCCGCCGGAACGGCCCGGACGGGGCCAGAGCAGCTCGGCCTCGATGCCCCGGCGGCAGGCGGTGTCGAAGTTCTCGGCCGCGGCGGTGAAGGGCATCCTCGTCCACACCGGACGGGGCTCCTCCGCAAGAGCCCGTACGAGTCCGTAGTAGAGCGCGGTGTTGGCGATCACGTCGGCGACGGTCGGTCCCGCGGGCAGCACCCGGTTCTCCACCCGCAGATGCGGGACGCCGTCCGCGAGCCCGTACACCGGGCGGTTCCACCGGTAGACCGTGCCGTTGTGCAGGACGAGCTCCTGGAGCTGCGGCACCCCGCCCTCGTCGAGGACCCGCAGCGGGTCCTCCTCGTCGCAGATGGGCAGCAGCGGGGGAAAGAAGCGGAGGTTCTCCTCGAAGAGCTCGTACGCCGAATCGACCCAGCGCTCACCGAACCAGGTCCTCGGCCGCACCCCCTGGTTCTGGAGTTCGGGCGGCCTGGTGTCCGTGGCCTGCTGGAAGAGGGGCGGCCGCGACTCCCGCCACAGCTCGCGGCCGAAGAGAAAGGGGGAATTGGCTCCCATGGCCACCTGGACCGCCGCGACGGCCTGGGCTGCGTTCCACACGTCCGCGAAGCGTTCCGGAGTCACCTGCAGGTGCAGCTGCACCGAGGTGCAGGCGGCCTCGGGCGTGATCGACCCGGAGGTGCAGACCAGTCGCTCCACACCTTCGATATCAAGGGAGAAATCCTCACCGCGCGCCGCCACCATTTGATCGTTCAGCAGCGCGTAACGGTCCACGTCCGAGAGATTGGACCGGACCATGTCCTCGCGTCCGAGGGTGGGAAGTATTCCGATCATCATGATCCCGGCGTCGACCTCGGCGGCCTTCCGGTCGGCATATCCGAGACCGGTCCTCAGTTCCTCGGCCAGCCGATCGAGAACACGGCCTGAAAGATTGTGGGGAACTATGTTCACTTCGAGATTGAACATCCCCAGTTCCGTCTGGAAATCGCGGCTCGCGATGCGCTCCAGAACCTGCCCATTCAACATCTTCGGCATACCGTCGGCGCCGGCCAGATTCAGCTCGATCTCCATGCCCATGAGGTTGCGCGGCCGGTCGAACCTCCGCTCCGCCAGGAGCCTCCCCAGCCCCTCCAGGCACTGGTGGAGCTTCCTCCGGTACTTCTGCCGGTCGGACAGGTCCAAGGCGCCCGCAACAACCTTCTCCCCCATCGAAGTGTCCCTCCTCGAGTGGGCAGCCCGCGGCCCAGGCCGCTCGCGTCACGATCGATAATGCCCAGACGGGGAGATCGATAACGCACCACGGACGCCGCGCACCCGCTAATCTGATGACCGAGGCCGGGGGCACATTCACTCGGCATGACGCAGCGCGCAGATTCCCCGTTCGACGCCCGGGGAAAGCGCCGACACGTTTCAGCCTACCGCCGCACGGGAAAAACCTGAGGCGGTGGCTGCGCCGCTCGCAACGAATCAACATAATCTCCGCATAATTGAGTCCGGATACCGCCTTGCCGGCAATAGCCGTGGCGGCTAGTGGAAACACCGCGTGAACACGTGTCGTATAAACTCCGCGGACGAGGCAGAGAGTTGACGCACCGGCCCAGTCACCGGCCTCCTCTGGCCCCGCACGCCGACAGCGCCGTCTGCACCCGCCCACGCTCCACCGTGTCTCCGAAGTGAGAGGCGACCACTATGCCGCTGCATGTACCCCCGGCTCCCGCGCCCGCTCTGCGCAGCGTTCTCGCGGCGCTCGGTTCACCGACCGCGGTCCGCGAGGCCCGCACCCCCGCCCTGCGGTCCGCCCAGGGACCGCTGAGCCCCGAACAGCCGCTCCCCGTCCATGTGCTGGACCGAATCGGTCCGGGCGGGCTCGCGCCCACCACCCGGCTCGCCGCGTGGCGCTTCCTGATCCGCAGCACGGAGCGAGCCGTCGCCGCGGCGGACACGATGCTCACCCCGGACGGCTGGGCCTTCTCGCACTTCTTCGAAGGCCCGTACATCGCCTCGACCGAACTCGCCCTGCGCCACGCGGAAGCGGCGGCGACGCCCTACCAGCCGAGGCTGCTCTCCATCCCCGAGCTCTACATGATGGCGCTGTGGCTGCACGGGGACACCGGGGCCGACGCCTCCGGCGGCTCACCGGCCCCGGCCGATCTCCTGGTTCCGCTGGCTCCCGCCCCACCGGGTATCGCGGCACACCGTCCGCACCGGGTCGCTGATCTGCTCCCCGTGATCACCACCCGTATCGCACCCGGCCCCGGCCCCCTGCTCGGTTCTCCCGCCTGAACGCCGGCTCCCCCCACTTGACTGGCACTGTGCCCCGCCACCCGACCCGGTGGCGGGGCACAGTGCCATCAGGTGGGGGCACACGCGCCCATCCGGACTAGCCCCATCCGGCCACCCCGAACCACCCGAAGTGACAGTGCAGTTGCGTTGAACCGTCCGGGCGGGTGATGCGTCATGGGAGGAGAAGATGTGCTGCTGCGAAATCCCTGCGGATTGACGCCCGTAGGGCAACACTGGGACCGGACCGATCGATACGGGGGGCGGCCATGAACACCTCTTCAAGCCGCAGGACACTCAACTCAACGCAGCGAAAGAACCCAGCCATGTGTCAGCACCAGCCAGCCTGCCCGACAGCCGACTCAGCCGACCGGGAGGCCGCCCGTCTGGTGGCGCACCATCCGGAACAGGGCTGGAGCCTGCTGTGCAACGGCGTCCTGCTCTTCGAGGACACCGGTGAGCTGCTCCCGGACGGGCAGATCATCGCCCCGCACCGACCGCTGGAAACGGGCCGGGTGGTGAAGGCGGCCTGAGCGGCCGGTACGAAAAGGGGCCGGCCCGGAGATGTCTCCGCACCGGCCCCCACGCATGTCCGCGTCACGCCCCCGTGTTCCGGCGTTGCGGAATCAGTTGTCGTACTCCTCCAGGGGCGGGCAGGAGCAGACGAGGTTGCGGTCACCAAACGCACCGTCGATCCGCCGCACCGGCGGCCAGTACTTGTCGGCGGCGGACACCCCGGCCGGGAAGACTGCCACCTCACGGCTGTAGCCGTGCTCCCACTCCCCGCCCAGCGCGGCCGCGGTGTGCGGGGCGTTGGCCAGCGGATTGTCCTCCGCGCTCCACTCGCCCGAGGCAACCTTCTCGATCTCGCCGCGGATGGCGATCATCGTGTCGCAGAACCGGTCCAGCTCCGCGAGGTCCTCGCTCTCGGTCGGCTCGATCATCAGCGTGCCCGCGACCGGGAAAGACATGGTCGGCGAGTGGAAGCCGTAGTCGATGAGGCGCTTGGCGACATCGTCGATGCTGACGCCGGTCGCCTTGGAGATGGGGCGCAGGTCCACGATGCACTCGTGCGCGACCAGTCCGGCCGGGCCGTTGTACAGGATCGGGTAGTGCGGCTCCAGCCGCTTGGCGATGTAGTTGGCCGCGAGTACGGCGACCTGCGTCGCACGCTTCAGGCCCTCGCCGCCCATCAGGCGTACGTAGGACCAGGAGATCGGAAGAATTCCGGCCGAGCCCCACGGGGCAGCCGAGATCGGTCCGACACCGGTCTCCGGACCGGCGGCGGGCTGCAGCGGGTGGTTCGGCAGGTACGGGGCCAGGTGCGCACGCACACCGACGGGACCGACGCCGGGACCGCCGCCACCGTGCGGGATGCAGAAGGTCTTGTGCAGGTTCAGGTGCGAGACGTCGCCGCCGAAGTGGCCCGGCTTGGCGAGGCCGACCAGGGCGTTGAGGTTGGCCCCGTCGACGTACACCTGACCGCCGGCGTCGTGCACCTCGGCGCAGATGTCGGCGACGTGCTCCTCGAAGACACCGTGAGTGGACGGGTAGGTGATCATGAGCACGGCGAGCTCGTCGCGGTGCTGCGCGATCTTGGCACGGAGGTCGTCGATGTCGACCTCGCCGTCGTCGGCGGTCTTCACCACGACGACCTTCATGCCGGCCATCACGGCGCTCGCCGCGTTGGTCCCGTGGGCGGAGGAAGGGATCAGACAGACGGTCCGGCCCTCGTCGCCGTTGGCCCGGTGGTACGCACGCACGGCCAGCAGCCCCGCGAACTCGCCCTGCGACCCGGCGTTCGGCTGGATGGAGACCGCGTCGTAGCCGGTGACCTCGGCGAGGCGCTCCTCGAGCTCACGGATGAGCGTCAGGAAGCCCTCGGCCTGCTCGGCCGGTGCGAACGGGTGCAGCGCGCCGAACTCGGGCCAGGTGATCGACTCCATCTCGGCGGTCGCGTTCAGCTTCATGGTGCAGGAGCCGAGCGGGATCATGCCGCGGTCCAGCGCGTAGTCGCGGTCGGCGAGCTTGCGCAGGTAGCGCAGCATCGCGGTCTCGGAACGGTGCTGGTGGAAGACCGGGTGGGTCAGGAAGGCGTCGGTGCGCAGCAGCCCCTCGGGCAGCGCTTCGGCGGTCGTGGCGTCCAGCGCCTCGATGTCGCCCTCGGCGCCGAAGGCGGCCCAGACGGCAGCGACCTGCGCGCGGGTCGTGGTCTCGTCGCACGCGAGCGAGACCAGGTCGCCGTCGACGAGCCGCAGGTTGACCCCGCGGTCACGGGCGTCGGCGACCACCGTGGCGGCCTTGCCCGGGACCCGGACGGTGAGCGTGTCGAAGTAGGTACCGGTCACCACGTCGACACCGGCGGCCCGCAGGCCCTCGGCCAGGATGGCCGCGTAGCGGTGGGTGCGCCGTGCGATCGTCCGCAGCCCGTCGGGGCCGTGGTAGACGGCGTACATGCCGGCCATCACGGCGAGCAGCACCTGAGCGGTGCAGATGTTGCTGGTGGCCTTCTCGCGGCGGATGTGCTGCTCGCGGGTCTGCAGGGCCAGCCGGTACGCCTTGTTCCCGTCCGCGTCCACGGAGACACCCACGAGGCGGCCCGGGAGGCTGCGGGCGAACTTCTCGCGTACGGCCATGAAGCCGGCGTGCGGACCGCCGAAGCCCATCGGCACACCGAAGCGCTGCGTGGTGCCGACCGCGATGTCCGCGCCCAGGTCGCCGGGCGACGTGAGCAGGGTGAGCGCCAGCAGGTCCGCGGCCACGGTGACGATCGCGCCGAGCCCGTGGGCCTGCTCGATGACGGGCTTGATGTCCCGTACGGCTCCGGAGGCGCCCGGGTACTGCAGCAGCACGCCGAAGACGCCGCGCTCGGCGATCTCGGCCGGGATGCCGTCGGTGAGGTCGGCGACGACGACCTCGACCCCGGTCGGCTCGGCGCGGGTCTCGATGACGGCGACGGTCTGCGGCAGGGTGTCGGCGTCGACCAGGAAGACGCCCTTCTTCACCTTGCCGACGCGCCGGGCGAGTGCCATGGCCTCGGCCGCGGCGGTGCCCTCGTCGAGCAGCGAGGCGCCGGAGGTGGGCAGCCCGGTGAGCTCGGCGACCATCGTCTGGAAGTTCAGGAGGGCTTCGAGGCGGCCCTGGGAGATCTCGGGCTGGTAGGGCGTGTAGGCCGTGTACCAGGCGGGGTTCTCCATGACGTTGCGGAGGATCACCGGCGGGGTGAACGTGCCGTAGTAGCCGAGCCCGATCATCGGGGCCAGGACCTGGTTGCGGTCGGCGAGGAGGCGCAGCTCGGCGAGGACCTCGGCCTCAGTCCGGGCGGCCGGCAGCTTCAGGGCCTCGGCGCTCCTGATCACATCGGGCACCGCGGCGGCGGTCAGCTCGTCGAGCGAGCCGTAACCGACCTGGGCGAGCATCTTCGCCTGTGCCTCGGAATCGGGACCGATGTGGCGCTGCTCGAAGGGGATCCCCTGTTCGAGCTGGGAGAGCGAAGTGCGACGGGGGGTCATGATGGAGGCCTCCTGGTCTGTCACGACCTGCGAGGGGCACCACGGCGCGGGGTGCCCGAACGGCCTCCCCCTCTGTCATCTCAACCTGAGAGCTTCACCGGTGCCCGCAGGGCGCACCGGCTTTCACCGTCGGTGAGGGAGAGTTCCTGTCCGGCCGTGGCCGTGCGGGAACCCGCCCTGCTTTCCAGAGTGACCTCGTCCGTGCGGTACGGGGGCCTGAGAGATTCCGGGGAGGATTTGCTCCTTCGGCGCCTCCGGATTGCCTCCGGAGGACTCTCCCGCACAGGGTCAGCAGCCATTGCCAGCCTACCAGCGGGGTATGCGGTGGAAATCTCGAGTGGCCGATGCCACGGATGTGCACTTCTGTAGTGCCTGTGGAGTAGCTGCGACCAATGGGAGGCCACGTGCAGACCGACATCGATCCGCGCAGCCTGATCGGCCGCAAGGCGTTCGACCGCAAGGGCACCAAGATCGGAACCGTGGACGAGGTGTACCTCGACGACGCCACCGGTGTGCCCGAGTGGGCGGCCGTGCGCACCGGACTGTTCAGCCGGGATGCCTTCGTCCCGTTGGAGCCCAGCGAATTCGTCGAGGACACGCTGCGCATCCCCTTCGACCGCGCCCTGATCAAGGACGCACCCGACTTCGGCGTCGGCCGTCACCTCTCGCCGGAACAGGAGCTTCAGCTCTACCGGCACTACGGTCTGGACTCGGCGCCGGGCGAGAGCGCCCCCGACCGCGACTTCGGCAGGCTGGCGGGCCAGGACGAGTAGTCCACCGGGTTCCGTACGAGCGGCAGCGGATCGGCCGGCTGCAGCTCCGGATCGTCGATACGGAACGTACGGACCCGGCCGGGCGCCGATTCCGGTTCCTCGAATCGCACCGTCACCCGCCCGACCCCGCTGCCCTGTACCCAGCCGTGCCCGTGGGTGTCGTGGTGTACGTCGTGTCCGGCCGGCCAGCGCCGCGCCGCAAGCTGCTCAGCACTCTCCTGCGCGGGCTCCTCACCCGTCGGCTCCCCCTCGTCCGCGCCCGCTTCGGTGGTGTCGGGGAGCTCGGCCGCCGTCCGCTCGTCCGCCGCCTGGGCGAACAGGTCCTCCTGGGTGAAGTCGGCGAGGCCTGTGACGCCGACGCCCAGCAGCCGCACGCCGCCGGTGGTGTCCACGGACTCCAGGAGCCGAGCCGCGGCCTCTCTGACGACCGTGGGGTCGTCGGTGGGCCCACGGAGCGTCTCGGAGCGGGTGAGGGTCGAGAAGTCGTAGCGCCGCACTTTCAGCACCACCGTGCGCCCTGACCGTCCGGCACCCCTCAGCCGCCGGACACACCGGTCGGCCAGCCGCTCCACCTCGGTCCTGACCCGGACGCGGTCATGCAGATCGGTGTCGAAGGTGTCCTCGACCGACACCGACTTCGCGTCCCGCTCGGCGACCACGGGCCGGTCGTCGTATCCGAACGCCATGCGGTGCAGAGAGCTGCCGTGCGCCTTGCCCAGCAGCCGTACGAGTTCCGCCTCGCCCGCCTCGGCGAGGTCGTTGACCGTGGTCATGCCGGCGCGGCGCAGATGGTCTGCGGTGGCGGGGCCGACTCCGGGCAGGGTACGCACCGTCATGGGCGCGAGGAGTTCCCGCTCCGTGCCGGGCTCTATCAGCAGGATCCCGTCGGGTTTCGCCTCTTCGGAGGCGATCTTCGCCAGCATTTTGGAGCCTGCGAGCCCGACGGAGCCGCTGAGCCCCGTGACCGCCTCGATCGCCCCGCGCAGCTGCTCGCCGATCTCCAGGGCCGAGGCCGCGTCGTCCGCCGTGCCGCCCGCCTCCAGGTCGACGAAGGCCTCATCGAGGCTGAGGGGCTCGACCAGGGGCGAGAGGCGCCCCAGCAGCTCCATGACCTGGTCGCTCACCGTCCGGTAGAGCGTGAAGCGCGGCACGAGATAGGCCGCGTTCGGCGCCAGCCTCCTGGCCTGCGCCATCGGCATCGCCGAGTGCACCCCGAAACGCCGCGCCTCGTACGAGGCGGTGGCGACGACTCCGCGGGGGCCCAGTCCGCCCACCACGACCGGCTTGCCGCGCAGGCTCGGCTTCGCCGCCTGCTCCGCGGACGCGTAGAAGGCATCCATGTCCAGATGCAGGATGGTGGGCGCGGCTCTCACATCAACCGATGGTGCCCTACGGCACTGACAGCCGCCCTGTGACGACGGCGGGCACACCCCGGAATTCCGGGGTGCGGCCGCGCTGCCACCCGGTCAGCCCGCCCGGTTGCGCCGACGGGCGAGTTCGTCGGTGGGGTTGTTGCCGATCAGTGTCTCGCCGGTGTCCACGCGCTCCCCGTGCAACTGGGACAGCGCGGCGTCCACGTCCCGCCACACCACCCCGACGGCGATGCCGAAGATTCCCTGGCCCCCTTGGAGCAGCTCGACGACCTCGGTGGGCGAGGAGCACTCGTAGACGGTCGCTCCGTCACTCATCAGCGTCATGCGCTCGAGATCCTGGAAGCCCCGGGCCCGCAGGTGCTGCACGGTGGTGCGGATGTTCTGAAGCGCCACCCCGGTATCGAGGAATCGTTTCACGATCTTCAACAGGACGACGTCCCGGAAGCTGTAGAGCCGCTGTGTGCCCGACCCGTAGGCCGGGCGGACGCTCGGTTCCACCAGCCCCGTGCGGGCCCAGTAGTCGAGCTGCCTGTAGGTGATACCCGCGGCTGCGCACGCCGTCGGGCCCCGATAGCCGATCTCGTTGGCCGATGTCACGCCGTCCCCCGCCATCGCGTCCGGCGCAGCCGGTTGCCTGATGGTGTGGCCGGCTGTAC
The DNA here is from genome assembly GCF_040295435.1 of Streptomyces sp. NPDC002809. Lineage (NCBI taxonomy): Bacteria > Bacillati > Actinomycetota > Actinomycetes > Kitasatosporales > Streptomycetaceae > Streptomyces > Streptomyces sp. NPDC002809. The sequence goes on along the minus strand of NZ_JBEOVJ010000060.1, from coordinate 8,171 downwards.
TCCCCTGCTGCGGATACGGCCCACCTGCTGCCGTACCGTCGCCGCTGCTTCTCACGCCGACCTCCGTCCTTGACCTGCCCACTCGAAGGTAGGCAGTCACCCGGGGTGCGTCAACGATCGCCACACTCGGCACGCCGAGTGATAATCACCCTGAGGGTGGTTTCCCGTGACTCACGATCGGGAAAGGCTTGTCGGATGCGCTGGCGCGCCCCTTGGGACGTCACTGACTGTTCGTACCGAAGTCCTCCGGCGAGATCTGGTCGAGGAACTCGCGGAACTTCTCCACCTCGTCCTCCTGCTCGTCGGGAATCGCGATTCCCGCATCGTCGAGCACCCCGTCACTGCCGTAGATCGGCGTACCGGTGCGCAGGGCGAGCGCTATCGCGTCGGAAGGCCGCGCGCTCACCTCGACTCCGCTGGCGAAGACCAGCTCCGCGTAGAAGACCCCTTCTCGCAGATCCGTGATCCGGACCTCGGTGAGCTCCTGGCCGACGGCCTCGAGCACATCCTTGAAGAGATCATGGGTCAGCGGCCTGGCCGGAGCCATGCCCTGCTGAGCGAAGGCGATCGCGGTCGCCTCACCAGGACCGATCCAAATGGGGAGGTACCGATCGCCTCCCACTTCACGCAGGAGCACGATCGGTTGATTGGAGGGCATTTCCACCCGGACACCCACAACGTCGAGCTCGTTCACACAGCAACCCTAGGACGTGCTCGGCAGGTTTGGGTAGTCGGGCCCCGCCGGGATCAGTGAAGACGGATCTGCAGAGCGGTCTGTACGAGGGCCGAGTGCAGCCGTACGGAGAGCTCGGCGAGCTCCTTCGCGGTGGCCTCGGCATGCGCTCTGGTCTGCGGATTCCGGTGCCGGCGCAGCGGCGCGACGACTTGCTCGATCAGCCCGGCCTCCCGGTCCGCGGCTGCTCGCATCGCGCGCAGATGACGAGGTTCCAGACCGAATCGCCCCAGATCCGCCACAAGCCTGGCGATGGTGACCGTCTCGGCGTCATAGCCTCCCTGCGCCGACGGCGCGACGAGACCGTACGACTCCCAAGCGTCCAGGTCACTCTCGGTCACCTCGGCGGCGGCGAGGAGCTCGGCGCGGCCGATGCGGGCCGCGGTGGCCCGCCCCGGCCCACCGGTCCAGCCGCCGTCGGTCAGCTCGGGCTCGCCGCCCGGGGCGGGCAGAGCGACCTGCTCACCCCGCGCGAGGGCGTCCAGGTGCTCCCGGATGACCTTCAGCGGAAGATAGTGGTCCCGCTGCATCCGCAGCACCTGAGCCAGCCGCTCAACGTCGCCGGAACGGAACTTCCGGTATCCGGAAGGTGTCCGCTGTGGCTCGACGAGCCCCTCGGCCTCCAGGAAGCGGATCTTGGAGATGGTGACTTCGGGGAACTCGTCCCGCAATTGCAGGAGCACCGTGCCGATGCTCATCGGACGGTCGTCGGCGGTGGCGGTGCCGTGTCCGGCACCGCCCGTCGGTGTTCTCAGCATGGACCTTCCTCGGGTCCCCCCGACGGAGTCGGGGGGACGGTCAGATGCCGCGCTGGCTCGCGTAGAAGACCAGCCGGTACTTGCCGATCTGCACTTCGTCGCCATTGGACAGCGCGACGGAGTCGATGCGCTCACGATTGACATAGGTGCCGTTGAGGCTGCCCACATCCCCCACGGTGAAGCTGCCGTCGGGGCTCCGACGGAACTCCACGTGACGCCGCGACACCGTCACGTCGTCGAGGAAGATGTCACCCTGCGGGTGGCGGCCGGCCGTGGTCAGCTCGCTGTCCAGGAGGAAGCGACTGCCCGAGTTGGGCCCCCGTCGCACCACCAGGAGCGCCGAGCCGAGCGGCAGCGCGTCCACGGCGGCCTGGGCCTCGGGCGAGAGCGACGGCACGGACGTCTGCCCGGTCGCCTCCGCCTCGTAGGCCTCCAGGCCCGAGATGGAGATGGTCGACGTCGTCTCCGACGCCCGCTCCGGAATCCCGCCCCTGAGCGGCGCCCCACAGTTGGAGCAGAAACGGCTGGCCTCGGCGTTGCGGTGCCCGCACCTCGTACAGACCGGCATGGACGAAGCCTCCTGCCTCGGGGTGAACCCTCCACCCGTACTTGAGGTTGAGGGTTCTCCGAAACCTATGCGGCCGGGACCGGCAGGGTCAACGGACGACGCGCCGGAACCACCCGAATTGTCACCTCCCGGACCTGCCACCTGGTCACGGAAGAGGGGGCGCTCGCCGCCCTGCTCCTCACTCTGACCATGGCGCGGTGCGCGATGGCGTGCGGCTTCATCGCGAGCGCTCTTGCCGAACAACTTCCCAAACAACTTCACGGGCGATTCCCCTTGACCGAAACAGACCCGCCCGTGGGGCAGGACGAACCCTGAATGAACACACCTGCCGACCCGGACATCTTCACAACGTCCGTATCCACTCGACAGTTTCCACCACGCACCACCATTACGATGCGCCGACCCCCCGCAACCTCCTGCTCATGTCCCCCGACACCCACGCGTCCCGGGTTCACTGGCCCGACGACCGAGAGTAGTCAGGCCGCTCAGCCGGTCGCAAGGCGTCGACGACGATGTCGTCGGACTGCGCCACGTGCACCGTGGCCTGCTCCTTCTCCAATGTCTGCACCACACCGCCGGGGATGTTCAGCGCCGGTTCCAGGTCCTGCGGCTTGCCGATGACCTTGAAGACATAGGGAGCGGAGATCTTGCGGCCGTCGACCTTGACGGCTCCCCCGTCACCGGAGAAGTACGTATTGGCCACCACGCGCACGCCGTTGACCTCGATCGCCTCGGCACCGGCCGCCCGGAGCTCCTGAAGGGCATCCAGCAGCATGTCGGCCTGCACTGCGTCCCCGGGGTCGTTCACCGCGAGGGTGATGCCGGGGCCGTGCACCGCCACGGTACCCGCGAGGATGCCGAGTTGGCGCTCCTTCTCCACTGTCTGCTTCCGCGCCTCCTCCGCCTGGTCGGAACTGTTCTCCAGCTCCGTGCGCTGGTCGACGAGGCGCTGCTTCTCGTCCTCCAGCCGCTGCGTGCGGTCGTCCACCTCGTCGAGGATGCGGACGAGGTCCTCCTGGCGGGCGCCGCGCAACGCGCTGTTGTCGCTGTTCGACCGCACCTGGATGGCAAGCCCCAGGCCGAGGACGAACAACAGCACTGCGACGATGAGTTGGGCGCGGGTGATCCGGGGCGGCCAGATTCCGGCCATCAGCCGCTGGCGCCCGGTCAGTTCCCCGGGAGTCTCCTCGGCCTGCTCGCCGGGTTCTTCGCGGTCGCCGTTGAATGCGTCGTTGCTCATCGGCGTCAGGCCCGGAAGACGTGCCGGCGGATCGCGGCGGCGTTGGAGAAGATGCGGATACCGAGAACGACGACCACGCCGGTGGAGAGCTGCGCTCCGACGCCCAGTTTGTCGCCCAGGAAGACGATCAGCGCGGCCACGACCACGTTCGAGAGGAACGAGACCACGAAGACCTTGTCGACGAAGATGCCGTCGAGCATGGCCCGCAGACCGCCGAAGACGGCGTCGAGAGCCGCCACGACCGCGATCGGAAGGTAGGGCTCGACCACCGCCGGAACTTCGGGCCGGACCAACAGTCCGACCACGACTCCCACGACGAGGCCCAGTACGGCGATCACGATGTGCCCTTCCCTGTTTCTGCCGCACCACTGCCGGTGTCTGCGGCCTTATAAGGCTCTGCTGTCCGTACGATCAGGCTCGGGGCCGCCGGGAGGCTCACATTCTCCTGGACGGAGATGCTGGTCCGGATGTCGAACGTGTCCTTGAGCGCCTGCAGGTACTGGCCATCGGCACTGTCCTGGAAGTCGGCGCCCAGCTTCTTCCCGTCCCCCACCGCGAGCACCGTGTACGGCGGCACGAGCGGTTTGTTGTCGACCAGTATGGCGTCGCCCGCGGCGCGGATCGCCGACAGGGCGGTCAGACGCTGTCCGTTGATGGCGATCGCCTCGGCGCCGGACTGCCACAGGCCGTTCACGACCCTCTGCATGTCCCGGTCGCGGACCCTGCCGGTGTCGGAGAACCCGCTGCTCTCCCGCGGTCCGCCTCCGCCCTGCTCGGTGTCCTTCGCGTCGTCGACGACGAGCTTCACCCCGGGACCGTGCACAGGCGTCGCCCCGGACAGCAGGGCCACCAGTTCGGCCTGGTCACCGCCGTGCTTCTCCAGCGCCTTGCGCTGGCGCCTGCCCACGTCGTCGCGGATCTCCTCCACCTGAGCTTCAAGCGTGTCGGCCGCAGACGTCTCCGCGTCGATCCGGTCGATGAGCTCTTCGCGCTCCTTGGCCAGAACCGGCGCGGCAACCCGCGCCTGAGCGGCACCGAGCGTCACGACAAGCGCTGCCAGCACCAGACACGCCGCGAAGCCGAGCTTCGCCTTGAGGGTCCGGGGCATCCCCGCGCGCCCGTCGGCCTTGCGACGCGCCGAAGCCTCGGCATATCCGTCGTCCAGGCTGTGGTCCATCACATTGGTCAGCAGCGACATGGACGCGTCGGGGCGCGAGGGCGGCGAGGCGGTACTCCGATCGGGGGGCTGCTGCGACATGCCGCACATCGTCGCATGTCGCAGCGGCTACCGCCGAATGGCCCCACCGATGTCCTGGATGCAGGCGCGCGACTCCCGCGGCCGCACCGCGGCATCCGGGCCGGGTCCGGATGCCGGGGCGGCACAGCTCACCCGCCCCGGCAATCCGGTCACATCATTGACCTGCGCTGTCGACGATCGCGGACCATTCGTCCAAGAGCGCCTGGGCCGAGGCGTCGTCGGGCCCTTCGGCCCACAGATGCGTGACCGCTTCGGCACGGTCCGGCAGCACCATCACCCAGCGGCCGTCCGCCTCCACGACACGTACACCGTCCGTCGTGTCCACGTTGCGGTCTCCCGCCGCCTCGACCACACGCCGCATCACCAGGCCCTTGACGGCCCACGGGGTCGCGAGATCACGCCGCAGCACGTGCGCACGCGGGATGCGCGCGTCGATCTGGCTGAGTGTGAGCTGCGTTCTTGCGACCAGTCCGATGAGCCGCACGAATGCGGCGGAGCCGTCGAAGACGCTGCTGAACTCGGGAACGATGAACCCGCCGCGTCCGTCCCCACCGAAAATGGTGCCTTCCTCGCGTCCCACCCGCGTCAGGTCGTCGGGCGACGTCATCGTCCACTCGACCTGGGTCCCGTGGTACGCGGCCACCTGCTCGGCCACGCGGGTAGTGGTGACAGGCAGCGCCACCCTGCCGCTGCGACGCTCCGCGGCGACGAGGTCGAGCATGACCAGCAGGGCCCGGTCGTCCTCCACGATCCGGCCTCGCTCGTCGACCAGTGAAAGCCGTTCACCGACCGGGTCGAACCGGACACCGAACGCAGCCCTCGCCGACGAGACGATCTCCCCGAGCCGGACCAGCCCGGACCGGCGGGTCTCGGCCGACTCGGTCGGCCGGGATTCGTCGAGGCCGGGGTTGATGGTCAGCGCATCCACACCGAGCCGTCCCAGCAGACTGGGGAGCACAAGCCCCGCGCTGCCGTTGGACGCGTCGACGACCACCTTGAGTCCGGCGTCGGAGATTCCCGCGGTGTCCACGTTCCGCAGCAGGGATCCTGTGTACGAGTCGAAGACGCTGGACGGGAAGTAGAGGTCGCCGATCTCACCAGGGAAGGCCCTGCGGTATTCCTGCCGGGCATAGACCCGGTCCAGCTTGCGCTGCCGTGCCTGGGAGAGGTCCGCTCCCCGTTCGTCGAAGAACATGATGTCGACGGAGTCGGGAACACCCGGCGAGGTACGGATCATGATGCCGCCGGCACTGCCGCGTGCGGTTTGCTGACGGGCCACGGGCAGCGGAACGTTCTCGAGGTCGCGGACGTCGATGGCGCTGGCCTGAAGGGCCGAGATGACCGCGCGCTTGAGTGCCCGGGCACCACGGGAGTGGTCACGTGCGGTGGTGACCGTGGAGCCCTTCTTCAGCGTCGTCGCATACGCACCGGCCAGCCTGACCGCCAGTTCCGGCGTGATCTCGACGTTCAGGATCCCGGATACTCCTCGTGCGCCGAAGAGGTGTGCCTGTCCGCGCGACTCCCAGATCACCGAGGTGTTGACGAACGCGCCGGCTTCGATGGTCTTGAAGGGGTAGACGCGAACATTTCCCTGGATGATCGATTCCTCGCCGACGAGGCATTCGTCGCCGATGACCGCCCCGTCCTCGATCCGGGCGGCGCGCATGATGTCGGTGTTCTTGCCGATCACGCACCCGCGCAGATTGCTGTGATCACCGATGTACACATTGTCGTGCACCACGGCCTTGTGAAGAAAAGCGCCGCTCTTCACGACCACATTCGACCCGATGACGGTGTGCTCCCGGATCTCCACGCCGGCCTCGACCTTGGCGTAGTCACCGATGTACAACGGCCCGCGCAGCACCGCGTCGGGGTGCACGTCCGCGCCTTCGGCCACCCATACACCGGGCGAGATCTCGAAACCGTCGATCTCGACGTCGACCTTGCGTTCCAGCACGTCGGCCTGGGCCTTCACGTAGCTCTCGTGCGTACCGACGTCTTCCCAGTAGCCCTCGGCGATGTAGCCGTAGATGGGCTTGCCTTCCTTCATGAGCTGCGGGAACACGTCACCGGACCAGTCCACGGAGACATCGGCCTCGACGTAGTTGAAGACCTCTGGCTCCATGACATAGATGCCCGTGTTCACGGTGTCAGAGAAGACCTGGCCCCAGGTCGGCTTCTCCAGGAAGCGTTCGACCTGACCCGCTTCGTCCACGATGGTGATCCCGAATTCCAGGGGATTCGGGACGCGGGTGAGGCAGACCGTGACCAGTCCGCCCTTTTCCTTGTGGAAGGCGATGAGATCGGTGAGGTCGAAGTCGGTGAGCGCATCACCGGAAATCACGAGGAAGGTGTCGTCCTTCAACGCCTCTTCGGCATTCTTCACGCTGCCGGCGGTACCGAGCGGTTTCTCCTCGTTTGCATAGCTGAGCTCCATCCCGAGCTCTTCGCCGTCTCCGAAGTAGTTCTTCACTAGCGACGCGAGGAACTGGACGGTCACGACCGTCTCGTTGAGCCCGTGCCGCTTGAGCAGGCGTAGCACATGCTCCATGATCGGCCGATTGGCTACGGGCAGGAGCGGCTTGGGCATGCTTGAGGTCATGGGGCGAAGGCGAGTGCCTTCACCACCTGCCATCACGACGGCCTTCATGTCGGAACGTCCTCCTTGAAGAGACGACGGTCTAGCCGACTTCACCCGTCAGGGCATCATCTGTCTGATCAGCCGCGGGCCGGCCACGTTGCGCGGCACCGCATCAACGAGCTCAATCGGCTACTGCATCCGCCTTGACCAGCCGGCGGACCTGAACCACGTAGAGGATCCCTGCCCACCAGTAGAGCGTTGTACCCCATCCTGCGAACGCCCATCCGAAAACAGTGGCCAGCGATGCCAGCCAACCACTTCCGTCACTGAGCAGCAACAAGGGGAATGCGTACATCAGGTTGAACGTGGCCGCCTTGCCCAGGAAGTTCACCTGAGGAGGCGGATAGCCATGACGGCGAAGGATTCCCACCATCACGAGAAGCATCAGTTCACGGGCGAGAAGCGCGGCGGTGAGCCAGAGCGGAAGGATCTCCCGCCAGGTCAGGCCGACAAGGGTGGAAAGAATGTAGAGACGGTCGGCAGCAGGGTCCAGCAGCCGTCCCAGGCTGCTGATCTGGTTCCATCGGCGCGCGAGCTTGCCGTCGAGGTAGTCACTCACGCCGCTGAACATGAGTACCAGCAGCGCCCAGCCATCGCTCTGAGGCCCGCCGAACTCGGGACGGAGAATCAGCCACAGGAAGACGGGTACGCCAACGAGGCGAGCCATGCTGAGGATGTTGGGGATGGTGAGGACCCGGTCCGTCTGAACGCGAGTCTCCTGGACCTCCACCCGGGGGCCTCCTGTGAATGAACGTGCCGATGATGCCCCCTGACCTTACCCTCAGCGATGGCCGGCAGATACACAGGGGTACCGGGAAGGCCCCGTAAACACAGAAAAGCCCCGTGCCACAAGGGCACGGGGCTTAACTATCAAAAGAAGTTCGGCGGCGTCCTACTCTCCCACAGGGTCCCCCCTGCAGTACCATCGGCGCTGAAAGGCTTAGCTTCCGGGTTCGGAATGTAACCGGGCGTT